>JACCQV010001159.1 GCA_013813945.1 Deltaproteobacteria bacterium
CTCGCTCTACGTCGCGGCGACGCGCGCCCGGGACTGGCTGTGGGTGCTCACACCCGACACCTGGTCGCCGCTCGTCACAGCATGAACGCGGAGCGCACGGCGAGCGCCGCGCCGGCCGCGAGCAGGACGAGCCAGACGACGCGCTCGAACCGCGCCGGATCGAGCGCATGGTGAACGCGCTCCCCGAGATAGAGGCCCGGTACGATCACGAGCGCGAGCACCAGTCCAAGGTCGAGGGTGTGGCGGCGGTAGAGGTCCAGCGAGAGGAAGTTGATGAGCAGCGCGGTGTTGAGCACGAGCCACAGCACCGCGAGCGTCGCGCGGAAGGCGCGCTTGTCGGGAAGCTTGCGCCGCATGACGTAGACGATCATCGGACCGCCGGTGCCGAACAGGCCGTGCGCGATGCCACCGAGCACCAGCAGCCCGATCTGCCAGGGGCGCGCGAGCGGACGATCGGCCGGCCGCGTGAGCTGCAGGATGGCGAGACCCGCCACGAACACCCCGAACGCGAGGGCGAGCTCGGTCTTCGCAGGCAGGTGGAACAGCGCGAGCCCACCGGCGGCCCCGAGTCCCACGGGCAGGGCGATGTCGACGAGCAGCATCCGCCACGCGACCGCGTTGAACCCGCGCGTCAGCAGCCATGCGGAAAGAGCGAGGTTGAGTGGCACGAACGCGGGCAAGAGCTCGTCGATCGGGACGAGCTGAGCGCCGATGCTGGCGGCGATCACGGTGCCCCCGAACCCGATGGCGCCCTCCGTGGCGAACGCGACCAGGGCGATCGCCGCCAGGACGACGAGAGTACTGGTCATTTCTGCATGACGGGGCTGTGGGAATCGAGTAGGAATTCAACCATGAGCGATGAAGTCCGTCGGCTCGAGCACCGACTGTATCGCGACGTGAAGGACACCTGCGAGCGCTACCAGCTGCTCGTGCCGGGTGATCGGGTCATGGTCGCGATGTCGGGCGGGAAGGACAGCTACACGCTGTTTCACCTGCTGACCCGCCTGGTCACGCGACTCCCCTTCGAGGTCGAGCTGATCGCCGTGCACCTCGATCAGGCCCAGCCGAACTACGACGGGTCTGGCTTGCGCGCCTATCTCGAGGCGTCGGGACAGCGCTACGAGATTCTCCGCGAGGACACCTACTCGGTCGTCACTTCGGTCCTCCCGGAGACCGCGACCTACTGCTCGCTGTGCTCACGGCTGCGGCGTGGAATTCTCTACACGGCGGCCGAGCGCCTCGGCTGCACCAAGATCGCGCTAGGCCACCACCGTGACGACTCGCTCGAGACGTTCCTGCTCAATTTGTTCTACAGCGGTAAGCTGCAGGCGATGCCCGCGATGTACCGGACCGACGATGGCCGGTTCCAGGTGATCCGTCCTCTGATCGAGTGCGCCGAGTCCGAGATCCTGGCGTTCGCGCAGCAGATGGCGTTCTCGATCATCCCCTGCGATCTGTGCGGGTCGCAGGACGGCCTCAAGCGCGATGCAATGACGGCGCTGCTCGCCCAGCTCGAGGCGACGAACCCGCACGTCCGTGCCGTGATGGCCAACGCCCTCCGCAACGTACGCCCGACGCACCTGCTCGATCGCGACGTGGCTCGCGCCTGGGCCGAACGCGCACCTGACGTTCGTCCGACGACCCTCGCAATTCCACGTCCCCGCCACGCTGCCGCACAGCCGGTTGCGGAAGGTGGTGCGAAGGTTCGACTACCGGTGTTGCCGTCATGATCGTCCGCACCTGGCGCGCTCGTGCGACACCCGTCAACGCACGGCTGTATGTCGCGTTCTTTCACCGCCATCTGCGCCCCATGTTCGGGGCCTTCCAGGGTCACCGCGGAGCGCTCGTGTTGACGCGCGCAGATGACGTCGTCGTCGAGATCACCGTGCTCACGATGTGGGACTCGTTCGATGCGATCGCCGCCTTCGCTCCAGATGTCGATCGCGCCGTCGTCGAGGACGAGGCGAAGAATTACTTGCTGTCATTCGATCCGGTGGTCCAGCACCATCACTGTGCACTCGACACCCGGCTCGGCCGCGCGCAGACGTCGCCGGGGATCTAGAGTCGCCCGGTCGCGCCGATCGCCGGGATCAGCACGGCCTTCAGGATGTCGTCCTCGGGGTTGAGCAGCACCTCGATCCCGACCTCCGCCATCAGCGAGACGTGCGGCGTGATCACGATCTCGAGACCACCGCCGCCACGCACCGCCAACCGAGGTCCCTCGGAGAAGAACAGCGGCAGGCCAACCGCCGCGTACGGACGGAGGCTTCCCGCGAGAAACGTGAACGTCGCACCCGCGTAGCCGCCCGACGTCGGACCGATCAGCGCGGCCGCCTGGAGCGCGAGCTGGGTCGTGACATCGAAGCCCACACCGACTCGCACCGCAGCGCCGCCCCGAGGGATGTCGAGGTGCACGAGCGCGATCCCCGAGAGGCGAGGGCGCGATCCGTCACCGGGGGTGTCGCCGAGCACTCCGATCGCGCCGTTGCCGTCGCCGATCGGGCCCGTGACGACCGTCGGCGCATCGGGCAGCGCGGTCATGTCGATCCGGATCGCGGCCTTCTCGCCGATGATGATGCTCGCGGACTTCGCCTCGGACTGGAATTTGTCCTTGCGCGCGCGCACGGTGAACGCGCCCTGTGGGATCCGGAACAGCGTGACGTTCGCGGCCTTGGTCCATTCGCCGTCGTTGATCTGGACCTCCGCGTCTGCGGGCGTCACGGTGATCTCGAGCCGCCCCAGCAAGCGATCGAGATCTGCGAGCACGACGAGCACGTCGGCTTTCTTCGCGGGATCGGAGTCGGCAGATTCGAGGTAGCGCTGATACGCGTTCGCCGCGTCGGCCTTGCGATCGAGGAGGGTCAGCGTCGTCGCGATGTTGAGCAGAATCTTCGCGCTCTGAAATCGCGAGTAGGCGTCCTTGAACACCGCGAGCGCACCGAGGTAGTCCTTCGCCTCGAACAGCCGTACCCCGGACTGCATCAGCGCCTTTGCGTCGCCGCGGCCCGCCTGCTGCGGATCTTCGGCGTGAGCTGACCGTGCGGCGATTCCACCGAGCAGCGATGCGGCGACGAGGATCGAGCGAGAGCGGGACGGCATCAGAGATCAGTCTCGAACAGCGGCTTCTTGGAGACCGGCTTGTTCGGTTCGGGCTTCGCAGGCCTGGGTTTGTCTGGATTGGCCGCCGGCATTGGCTTCAAGGCGGGGACCTGATCGGGCTTCGGCCGCTTGCGCATCCCCGGCTTTGCCGCGGTCGCGGCCGGCTCGGGCTGTGGCTTGATCGGTGCGGGCTCTGCCTTGATCGGCTCGGGCTCTGCCTTGATCGGCTCGGGCTCTGTCTTGATCGGCTCGGGCTCTGTCTTGATCGGTGCGGGCTCTGCCTTGCTCGGTGCGGGCTCGGCTCTCTCGACCACCGCGCTCATGCTCGCGTCGGCACGAGCCGCGGCCGGCTGGAACGTGCCGGCGCTCGCCCGCGGGCCCGTACCTTGGAGCCGGAAGAACGCGACGGTGCTGCCGGCGATCAGCGCCGCCGCCGCCATCGCGAGGCCGAGTCCCTTGCGCGACCGGCGCGGCAGGTCGACGACCGACTGGCTCGCCGCACCGGACAGCGTCGTCGGCTTCTCGGCCATCGACGCCGGCGTCATCAGCGCGGGTGACGTCATGCCAAACGGTGTGGTCGCGCCGGACAGGCTGGCCTGCGGGGCGTCGTTGATGATGGTCGCTTGCTCGCTGATTCCGCGCTCCAGCTTCGTTACCGCGCCGGGTGGCGGCGTCATCAACGGCATCGACGATCTCAGTGCGGTGACGCCGGCGGGGCTCGCATGGGTGATCCAGCCCTGCTGCACCGCGATCTCCTGGAACCGCTGTCCGAGCTCCTTCGCCGACTGCGGTCGATGCGCTGGGTCCTTCGCGAGCAGCGACATGATCAGCTTCTCGGAGTCCCGCGAGATCGATGGCAGGCTCTCGGAAGGCCGCGGTGGGTCGACGAAGAGGTGCGCGCCGAGCAGCTCGGCCGCGGAGAGGTCGACGAACGGAGGCTTGCCGGTGAGCAGCTCCTGGAAGACGCAGCCGATCGAGTAAAGGTCGGCACGATGGTCGACGTCGCCCGTGCCGCGGCATTGCTCCGGGGACATGTACG
>JACCQV010001175.1 GCA_013813945.1 Deltaproteobacteria bacterium
GGTCGAGCAGGGGATCGCGCACCTGGCGCGGCTCGCGCGCATCCTCGGCGCGATGGAGACGGGGCCCGGTCGAGCGCTGATCCAGCGTGGCTATCAGCTCGCGGGCGCTTCGGCTGCGAGCCGGCGCGCGTTCATCCCGATCTGGATGGATCCGCTGATGACCCTCAACGCGGACACGTTCGGCTCCGATGTTCTCGCATACGTCGGTGTGGCGAACGTGTTCGGTGACCGGCTCCGGCTGTACCCGCTCGCGGCGGATCTCGGCAAGTCCGCTCCGCAGGACGCCGGCGCTCGCGACGTTCGCTACCCTCGGGTGACTCTCGACGAGGTTCGCGCGCGCAACCCCGACGTCGTGATCCTGCCGGACGAGCCCCACGCATTCTCTGCAGATGACGAAGCGGTGCTGCGCGACGCACTGCCGAATGCACAGATCGTGCGGGTCAGCGGCAAGGATCTGTTCTGGTACGGAGCGTGGACGATCGATGCACTCGATCGCCTCGCCGCTCAGCTCGGCGCGTGAGCCAGGCGCCGCCGCAAGCCCGCTGCGAACCGGTCCGCGGAACCAAGTTGCCGCGTGAAGTACAGCGATGGCTCGACCAGCTCGAGCTCCATCACCATCGGAGCGCCGGCTTCGTCGCGCGCGAGATCGACGCGACCGTACAGGATCTGGTCGGCCACCGGCGCGAGCGCCGCTTCGGCCACCGCGCGCTCGTCCGCCAGGATCGGGAACGGACCCTCGATGCGCTCGATGTCGCCGACGAACCGCGGCGCCTTGCGGATCGCGTGCGACAGCTCGCCGTCGATCCACACCATCGATCGCTCACCATAGCCAGCGACCGAGGCGACGTAGGGCTGGACCAGTGCGGCACCGCGCGACGTGAGCGATGCGAGATGGGCGTGCGGCGTGGGATTGGTCGGCGGCCCGCCGATGGTGAACAACCGCGTGCCGAGCGAGCCGGCGCCGACCTCGGGCTTGATCACGAGGCGCTGTGAGCCGAGGTCGGCCGCAAGCTCATCGAGATCGACCGTGGTACCGCGCTCGATGATCCGGGTCGGTACCGTCGGGACTCCGCGGGCGGCGAGGTCGATCAGGTAGCGCTTGTGGACGTTGCCGTGAACGATGGCGGGCGGGTTCCACAGCGTCGAGGTCTCGCTGACGCGATCGATCCACGACAAGAACCCGACGACATCGAGCGCGTAGTTCCAGGTCGAGCGCAGGATCGTCGGAATCGGCGCGTCCCAGTCGATCGTTGGATCGTCCCACGCAGCGAGCTCGGCTGAAAAACCGTGCGCCGCGAGCGCGGCGGCCAGCGGCGCCGCATCGACGTCGATCTCGGGCAGCGTCCGGCAGGTCGCGACGCGCAGCCTCATGGCACGAGCGCCTGACGGAGATCCTCGAACAGATCGTCCTCGTGCTCGAGCCCGACCGACAGGCGCAGAAGATCGTCCGGCGTGGGAGTCGTTGGTCCCTCGACCGTGAAGCGGTGCTCGACGAGGCTCTCGACACCGCCCAGCGAGGTGGCGGGAACCCACAGGCGCAGTCGGCGTACGACGTCGAGTGCGGCCGGCGCGCCTCCCTCGATCTGGATCGACAGCATGCTGCCGTAGCCGCGCTGCATCTGGCGGACCGCGATCATGTGCTGCGGATGACTCGCGAGGCCGGGGTAGCGCACCGTGACGCGCGGAACCTCTAGCAAGCGTTCGGCGAGCCATGCCGCGGTCCGGCTCGAGCGCTCGACGCGCGCGAACAACGTTCGCATCCCGCGCAGCAGCAGGAATGCCTCGAACGGGCCAAGGCATGCGCCCTCGTCATGCCGCAGCTGCGCGATGCGCGCCCAGGCGTCGTCGAGCTTCGCCGTCACCAGCGCACCGGCGAGCACATCCGAGTGTCCGCCGAGGAACTTGGTCGCCGAGTGCATGACGAGATCCGCGCCGTGCTCGATCGGTCGGGTGTGCACCGGCGTCGCGGCGGTCGAGTCCACCGCGAGCAACGCACCGGCGGCGTGAGCGAGGCTCGCGGCCGCCGATAGATCGGTGATGTCCCAGGTCGGGTTCGCCGGCGTCTCGACCCAGACGAGCCGCGTGATACCGGGACGGATCGCGTTCGCGAGCGCGCCGAGGTCCGTGGTGTCGACGAGGTCGAGGGCGATGCCCCAGGTCGCGCAGAATCGCTCGAGCCAGCCGCGCATCGCGTAGTAGCAGACGCGCGGAGCGATCACGTGATCACCGGGCTTGCAGAGCGCGCGGAACACCGCGGTCGCCGCGGCCATCCCGGACGAGAACACGAGGGCACCGGGACCACCTTCGAGAGCAGCGATCACGCGCTCGACGTGGACGGGCGTCGGGTTCTCGTCGCGCGTGTAGCTGGGGCCGCGAAGCTCGTAATTGTGGTCGCGCGCGTACGTCGTCGCGAGGTGGAGCGGGGGCACGACCGCGCCGGTCGCTTCGTCGATCGCGTGCATCGCCTGAGCGGCGAGGGTCTCAGGCTTCATGGGGACGGCGGCTTGTCGGTCGGCAGCTGGAAGCCGTAGCGGGACATCACCTCACGTGCCTTCGGCGTACTCACGAAGTCCGCGAACTGGCGCGCCGCATCGGCTTCCTTGCCCTTGCCGCACACGACGAGCTTCTGGTCGAGCGGCGCGTACAGCGTCGGATCGATCTTCAGCGTCGCGCCGCCGTCGGCGATGATCGCGAGCGACAGCGCAACGATCGCAGCATCGACATCGCCGTTCTTCGCGATCAGCATGGTCGCCTGGATGTTCTCGCCGAGGACCATCCGGTCCTGGATCTGCGACCACACGCCGGTGGCCTCGAGCGCCTGCTTCGCGGCGACGCCGTAGGGCGCGTGGTCGGGGTTTGCGATCCCGATCCGCTTGAACTCGGGGTTCGCGAGATCCGTCAGCGCGGTCGGAGCTTTCTTTCCGGGAGCGGTCCATACGACGATCCGCCCCTGCGCGTACAACCGGCCCGTGGCTCCGTCGCAGCGCCCCGCCTTGACCACCTGATCCACGAACGCCCGGTTCGCGGAGGCAAACAAAAAGAACGGGGCACCTTGCTCGATCTGTTTCGCGAGCAGGCCGCTCGATCCGAAGTTGAACTCCGGCGTGATTCCGGTGCTCGCCTTGAACTCGGCGCCGATGTCCGTGAAGGCGCGCTGGAGGTCCGAAGCCGCGGCGATCCGCACCGTCTGGGTTTCGGACCTGGAAGAGCAGGCCACGAGCCCCGTGGCCACGACCAGGGCGATATCAATGCGCACGTCGGCAGAGTATCTCGCGATCGCGCGACGGTCAGC
>JACCQV010001218.1 GCA_013813945.1 Deltaproteobacteria bacterium
CTGCGGGCCTCGCCGTCGGCCATCCGGCGCATCGCGTCGAGATCGGCCGTTGCCATGTCGACCATCGCATTCGCCTCCGCAACACCCGCCCGTAGCTTGCCTCGCCAGATCGGGATGCTGAGGCCGACCATGAGCATCCAGCCTTCGCCCTCGGCCATCGTGTAGGCCGGTCCGGTGCGCACCATCGCCATCGGCGCGTACATCGACTTCATGACACGCGCCTCGGCCTCTGCCTGTTCGATCTCGGCCCGGCCTGCACGGAGCTCGGGCCGCGCTTGCGACGCACGCGCGACGCTGGTGCTCGTGGGTGGCTCCGCCTCGGGAACGCTGACGTCGAGCTCGGGAATGGGCGAGGATGGGTCGCGCGCGATACTCGTGTTCAGCATGACCTCCGCGCCGCGAACCTCGGCCGCGAGTGCGCGTTGCTCCGCCGCGATGCGAACGGTTTCGATCTTCGCGCGAAGCACGTCGGACTGCGTGCCGGTGTTGGACGAGTAGCGCGCGAGTGCGGCGGCCTCGAGCTGCTTCGCGAGTCCGTGCTGTCGAGTCGCGATCTCGGCGGCTGCTCGCAACTGTGCCAGCATCCAGAACGCCTCGACCGCATCGAGCTCGACAACCAGGCCCACGCGCTGTGTATTCGCGAGCTCGCGGCGGGCACCTGCGTCGGCAGCGCGTTTGCGGTTTCCTCGCACACGCGACAGTGGAAACGTCTGCTCCACCGTGATGCTGCCGTCCAATCCCATCATGTTGAACGGCACGTGGTCGAGAGACACCGAGATTGTGGGCTCATCGAGGGCCGAGACGATCGTCGGTCGCTCGGCGGCCGCGCGAGCGCGTGCCTTCGCGGCGATCAGCTCGGATCGCCGCGAACGTGCGAGTGCCGCAACGTCCTGGGCGCTCAGAGGCGTCGGCAGTGCGACTTCTGCATGCGCGGAAGTCCCATACACACCGATCAAGACAACGACCGCGAGCCGCACGCTGCGTTACGTTTCAAGCGACGTGCCGCACCAGGAGCGCCGACGCTTGCGAGTTCGCGCAACACCTGCGCACTCGCCGAGATCGGTGCAAATTCTGCGCGCAAGGGCGCATGTCACCGTCAGATTTACGGTTTTTCGGATCCGGCGCGCGGAGCTTCCGGCCCGGGCCCGTCGCGCACGCTGATCATCGTCATCATCCCCGCCTCGGCGTGCTCGAGAATGTGGCAGTGCATCATCCACTCGCCGGCGTCGAGGGGAACGAGCCCGATGTCGATGCTCTCTCCGCCATGGATCAAGACAGTGTCGCGGAAGAACCCTTCGTCGACCGCGACGTCATCACGCGCAAGGACTTTGAAGAACATCCCGTGCAAGTGGATCGGGTGGAGTCGAGCGCTGTCGTTGACGAACCGCAAACGGGCCCACGTTCCGCGCTGCAACACTAACCCGGCGTGGTGCGCATGCTCGTGTCCGGCGAATGCCTTGCCATCGATTGTCCATTCGATCCCGAGCGGGCCGCCACGTCGGGCGTTGAGCCGGAACTCGTGGGTGACCGGCATCGTCAATGCCGCGCTCCACACCGGGACCTTCGCGCGAGCGGGTGATGCGAACGCCACGACTTTACCGACGGCGTCATCGACCTCGATCTCTGCCAGCGGGTTCACTCGGCGCTGCGAGTAGACGTCCGAGACGATGAGGGAGCGGCCTCCACCAGTGATCTGGATGTCGAGATCCAGCCGGTTGCCGGGCGCGAGCTCGAAGCGCTCCAGGCGCAACGGCTCGCGCGTATACAGGCCATCGACGGCGATGATCTTGGCATCGAGCCCAGCGAGATCCGGGACGTAAATACGACCGTTCGACGAGTTCAGCAGGCGCAGCCGGATCCGCTCGCCGGAGGTAACGCGGAGGCGCGTGTCGGTCCGGCCGTTGACCGAGATGACGTTTCCCCATCGACCATCGTGGCCAAGCTCGTGCGGTGAATTGAACTGCGGAACGATCTGACGATCCGGCGCGAGCAACCAGTCATCGAGGATCCAGGTGACATCGCGACTGTACGGTGGAGGCACAACGTCCTCGACGATCAACAAGCCGTACAAGCCGCGTTCGACCTGCTCGCTGCTGCGAACGTGGGGATGGAACCAGAACGTCCCTGCATCCTTCGGGGTGAACTCGTAGACGAAGCTCTCCCCGGACGCGATCGGGGGCTGCGTCGCATGCGGGACACCGTCCATCGCATTGGGAACTCGCACACCGTGCCAGTGGATCGTCGTCTCCTGCGGCAGGCGATTCGTGAAGTTGACCCGCAACGTCTCGCCGAGCCGGAGCCGGAGCGTCGGCCCTGGCACCGTCCCGTTGTAGGCCCAGACGCGCAGGGGCGCTCCGTCGAGCATCGGGATCTCGGTCGCGGCCGCGACGATGTCGAACGTCCTGACCGTCCCGTTCGGCGCTGCCTCCACGGGATAGGCGCCTGCAAGCTCGCGTGCGAGATCGGGGTCCGCCGGCCGCGATTGACAGGCCGTAGCGACCATCGCGAGCATGACGAGCACCGAGCGCATCGCGTATGCGTACCACTCGAACCATCTCGCGCTGCTCTTTATTGAACAACGAATCGCCGCGTCGTCTCGCGCGTGACGCTGAACGTATCGCTCAGGCAGCGAGTCGGCCAGCTTCAGAGCTCTGCTGAGCCGAAGGCATGCGGACCGCGAACGTCGCGAGTGCAGCAGCCCCGAACGCGATCACGGCCGCACCGATGAAGGCGGCCGAGAAGCCACCATTCATCGCGATGGCACGCTCGGCACCGTCGAGTGCGAGCGACGCGGACTTCGAACCGGCCACGGCGACCATGGCCGCGAGCCCGATCGCTGAACCGACCTGATACGTCGTGTTCACCAGGCCCGACGCGAGGCCACCCTCCTCGGGGCGCGCTCCCATCGTCGAGGTGATCATTGCCGGGATGTACGCGAGCGACATGCCGACCGCACCCAGCAGCGAGGGCAGCAGCACGTTCGCGACGAACGAGCCATCGACCGGCATCCGCGCGAACAGAACCAGCGCGACGCCGAGCACACCGAGCCCGATCACGAGTGCCGACTTCGGCCCGATCCGGCCGACGATCTTCTCGGTCGCCCCCATCATCACGAGCATGATCGTCAACGTCATCGGCAGCAGGGCGAGACCACTGTCAAACGCGCCATAGCCGAGGACCTCCTGCAGGTACATGTTCAGGAAGAACCACATCGGAATCCATGCGGCGCCGAGGAGTGCCATGACGACGTTCCCCGCCGTGAGGTTTGGCGCGCGGAAGATCGACAGTGGGATCAGTGGCGAGCGGCGGAACCGCTGGATCAGCGCAAACGCAGCGAACAAGAGCCCACCGACGGAGAGCATCACTCCGGTCTCGGCGCCTGTGGTCATGGGGTCATTCGCGGTGACGATGGCGTAGACCGTGAGCGCGAGGGCCGAGGTCACGGCCATCGAGCCCGCAATGTCGACGGATCCGCGCTGACGGATTCCGCGCGGCAGCCACGCATTGGTGGCGAGCAGAACGAGCACACCGATCGGAACATTGATCAGGAACGTCCACCGCCAGCTGAGCCACTCGGTGATCACGCCACCGAGGAACACGCCGGCTGTACCGCCAGCAGCCGCCGAGGCGCCCCAGAAGCCGAGCGCCTTGCGCAGCTCCTGCGGGCGCGCGGCGAACAGGCCCATCACCATCGACAACGCCGAGGGTGCGATCAGCGCAGCTCCGACTCCCTGCGCCGCTCGTGCGACCAGGAGCGTCGATGCGGACTCCGCGAGTCCCGCGAATAGCGACGATGCGGTCAGGATCACGAAGCCAGCGCCGAAGAGACGACGGGGGCCGAACAGGTCGGACAGGCGTCCGCCGAACAGCAACAGACCCCCGAATGCGACGACATACGCGTTGAAGATCCATTGCAGTCCGGCGGCGTCGAAGCCGAGCGAGCGCTGGAGTGCAGGTAAGGCGATGCCGACGATCGAGGTGTCGAGGATGACGAGGAACTGTGCGGTGCATAGAAGGAAGAGCGCCCACCAGCGGCGCGGGTCAGGTGCGGAAGTCTTGGTCGTCACGGGTTCTCCTGGAAAGGTTCGCCCGTGACGACGCTCCGACCTGTCCGCGATTACACCTCCCGCTGCTTCGACGCGTAGCCCGCCTCGTTGAGCGTCTCGATCAGCTGGTCGATCGGCGCCTGCGTCGCATCGTGCTTCACGACGACCAGGCCGTCGCGCAGCTTGACGTCGACGGCACCTACGCCTTCGAGCTCGGTGAGGGCCGAGCTGACGTGGCGGATGCAGGAGGGGCAGGTCATCCCCTGGACTTCGAGGATCGTGTTTTGTTCGTTGCTCATCTCTTTACTCCTTGCGATGGCCAGTTCGGCCGTTCACTCCCCAGGACGCAGCCGCGGCACTCACATTACTGATCGGCCATCTGGGTAGGGTGTAATGCCCGCCCGTCGGCTGCGTCGGGGGGGTGCATGCAGAGCCCCTGTAATCCACGAGGAACCCTCGTCCACGCCGGTGTGACAACCTTGATCAAGGAGATCCTCGAGAGGTTCGAGGCACGGCGACGCGCGAAGCCGAAGCGCTGCCAATGCACCTCCTGCCCCTGCGCGGTGTCCACCCCTGAGGTGAGGCCATGACACCAGCGGTCGACACCATCAAGGTCGCGGCCTTCGCGGTGCAGGGCATGACGTGCGCGAGCTGCGTCCGGCGTGTCGAGCGTGCTCGACTCGGATTCGCTAGCGAGTCGCGGGCGCCGCCGAGCCGGCTGGTCCCGCCTCCACATGGACAGCGTTTTTCGTCGGCACGATCTGCGCGCCCCGGTGTCGAGCAAACACCTGCGTGAACTCAGCCCCAAGGAACAGGATCTGGGCCGAATAGTAGG
>JACCQV010001223.1 GCA_013813945.1 Deltaproteobacteria bacterium
AATCATCGCCATGACGTGGTACCGCAAGCTGCCGAACACGTTGATCGAGCTCGCGAACAGCCGTGGCGGTGACGACAACATCACCGTCGTCGTCGGCCTCGTCTCCAACACCCCTCCCGCACCAGCCGCACCATGACCAAGCCGCCACCCCCACCGACCGCGGACAACGATCCAACGGTGCCGCGCGCGCGCCTCGGCCGCGGGAGCGAGCCGCCAGCGAACGAAGCTGCCGCCGAGCTGGTTCGCGAGCTGGCCGTCGCCATGGCGCTCGGAGAGGCGCTCGATCAGCCCGAGCCTCCGCCGATCGCGCCACGCCGCGTGTTGTTTACCGATCCGCCGCAGTTGCCCCTGGACGACGAACCGACCGCCGTGTTTTCACCGCCTCGCCCGCGCTGAGATCCGCTAACGCGTGACGGCGGTCTGCGGATTAGTTATCGGCGGCGCGACGATCGTGACGTGGATGTCCTGGCCAACGTCACCTGTGCGAACGCGGATCTTTGTCGAGCCCGGTGCCTTGCCGATGACCACGAGTGCCGATGCCTGCTGCTGGTTGCCGTGGAGGCCAACGACCTCGAGCCTGGACAGCGACGCCTGTCGGACCTCGGCGATCGACGGATCGTCTGCCGTGACCCGGA
This sequence comes from Deltaproteobacteria bacterium, assembly GCA_013813945.1. GTDB lineage: Bacteria > Myxococcota_A > Polyangia > Haliangiales > Haliangiaceae > JABFXX01. Next base: position 636 of record JACCQV010001223.1, read on the forward strand.
GCTTCGTGCACGGTCCGCCGCGGTTGCATGTGAGCGCGATCGCGACGCCCTGCGAGAGCTCGAGCCGGTAGCCCTTCGGCCCCCAGAACCCGTCGATCGAATCGAGCCGCGCCGAGCGCGAGGGCGGTGCGGCGGATTGCGCAGCGAGGGTCGGCAGGCATCCCGCGAGCGCGAGGATGGCGAGCAAGGCGAGGAGCGCGGCCTTCATGGCACCACCTCGACGTCGAACGAGGCCTTTGCGTCTCCGAGGGCGACGGTGACGGTCGCCTTTCCGGGAGCCCGCGCGCGGAGGCGCCTGCGATCGGCGGAGCCATCGCGCAGCACCGCGAGCGCACCCTCGGCGTCGACGGTCCACGTCGCGTCGCTGCTGCCGGCGAGCCGCTGCGCACCGTTCCACAAGGTCGGCACGAGCGTGACGTCCTCCCCGACGGTCAGACCGATCGCACTCTCGATGCGATCGCCATCTCGGCGAGCGAACGTGATCTTCGTGATCGGCGCGACCCAGACGTGGATGAAGTCGATCACCGACCCGTTGTCGGTAGAGATCATCACCGCGCTGGCGCCCGGATGCTTCGCGAGCAGCGCGCCGTCCTCGATCGCGAGGACGTGTGGATCAGCGCTGTCCAGGATCAGCGTGGGCGTCGTGGTGCCCGCGATCTCGGTCGAGATGTCGGGATGAAACCGAGTGCCGATCGCGAGAGGAGCCATGGGGTGGCGGCGCGAGCAGGCAGCATCGTCGGCAGCGCATTGCCCGACGATCGTCGCCTGTCTCATCGCGCCGCCGGCACCGCAGCCGGCGAGGGGAACGAGGAAGAGGAGGATTCGCATATGCCAAGCGAACGCCCCCCGACCAGGTGCCTTACACTCTGCACATGCGCGCTGCTGTGTGGGCGATCGTTGCTGCGTTCGGATGTGATCGCGGACACTCGCGCGAGAAACCGGCGGCACCTGTTCCGACCGCCGTGCCCGATCGTGCCACGTCGACCGCTCCAGCTTCTTCCACGCCGGGCGCGGCTGGCTGCACGCTGGCTCCGATCCTGGCGCGGCATCCGGCACCGAAGCGGCTCGTCGCGATCGGCGATGTCCACGGCGACCTTGCCGCCACGCGAAGTGCGCTGCGCGCGGCCGGTGCGATCGATGCACAGGATCGCTGGATCGGTGGCGAGCTGGTCGTCGTTCAAGTCGGTGACGTCCTCGATCGCGGCGATGACGAGCAAGCGATCCTCGACCTCCTGTTCCGCCTCGAGGACGAGGCAAAGGCCGCCGGCGGCGCGCTCATCATGCTGCTCGGCAACCACGAGCTGATGAATGCGGCGGGTGACTTTCGCTACGTCACGCCGGGTGCGATGACCGACTTCGATGAGGTCGCAAAGGATCGACTCGCGGCGCTCGGTCCTGGCGGCGTCTACGCGAAGAAGCTTGCAGCGCACAACGTGGTCGCGATCGTCGGGGACACCGTGTTCTCGCACGCCGGTGTCCTCGGGGACTGGGCGACGCAGATCGAGGCAGTCAACGGCTCATCACGCTGCTGGCTCGATGGCCAGAGCGGCGGCCCGCAG
>JACCQV010001228.1 GCA_013813945.1 Deltaproteobacteria bacterium
ATGCGGGCCATGAGGCGCGCCTCGAGCTGGACCAGCTCCTCGTCGCTGACAAGCCGCGGGCGCGGAGCCTTCTCGCTCGACCCTCTGCACCCGACCAGCGCCACCATTGCAAGCAGCAATCCATTCACCCGCACCTCCCGAGTGTGACACGCCCTTGCGGTACCAGGTCACGGCATCGAACAGCGCACGTGATACGGCTCGCGGCTCGTCTTGCTCTGCTGCTCGTCCCACATCGGCGACTTGATCAGATAGCCATCAGACGCGGCTTCGATGACGAGTCGATCGCCGAGCGCGGCTGGGTGCGGAGTGCCTCGAACGGCGGTGCACCGAGCGAGCGCAAGTGCGGTGCAACCACGATCCCAGCATGACAGGCACGCGCGGGCTACACTGCCGCGTCGTGCCGCCCCGCCTCGTCGTGATCGTCGGTCCCACGGGCGCCGGGAAGACGCGGTTGTCACTCGACCTGGCGGCGCGCGTCGGTGGCGAGGTCATCTCGGCGGACTCGCAGCAGGTCTACGTCGGCATGGACATCGGAACGGGGAAGGCGAGTGCGGAGGAGCGCGCGCGTGTGCCGCACCACTTGCTCGATGTCGTCCGGCCCGACGAGGAGATGACTGCGGCTCGGTTCATCGAGCTCGCAGATGCAGCGATCGCGGACGCCGCCGTACGCAGCAAGCCAGTGATCGTGTGCGGTGGCACCGGGCTCTACGTGCGAGCTCTGCTGCTCGGCCTGTTCGATGGCCCCCCTGCATCGCCCGAGGTTCGCGCCGAGCTCACGGCGATCGTGGAGCGCGAGGGTGGTGCGGTCCTGCACGCAGAGCTGTTGCGCGTGGATCCGGTGGCGGCGGCGAAGATCGATGCGAATGACACGAAGCGGGTGATCCGCGCGCTCGAGGTGTTCCGGATCACCGGCGAGCCGATGTCCGCGCATCAGGCGCGCCACGATCACAAGTCGATGCCGCCGCGTTATCCGGTGCGGATCGTGGGTCTCGCCCCCGAGCGCGAGGATCTCTATCGCGCGATCGACGCCCGGGTCGATGCCATGCTCGCGGCCGGCCTCGAGGCCGAGGTCGATGCGCTGCGTGACCGGGGGTACCACCCGCCGCTGCGCTCGCAGCAGGCAATCGGCTATGCCGAGCTCCATGAGGTCCGCGACGGGACGCTCGACCGGGGGCGGGCCATCGAGCTTGTCAAAAGGAATTCACGGCATTACGCCCGTCGCCAGCTGTCCTGGTATCGCGCCTCCTCCTCGGGAGCGAGTGACGTCGCCTGGTCCACGGGGCCCGCCGCCGTTGACCTAGGTGACCTGGAGCGGTACCTAGACGGACTCTAGGTGTCGACCGAACCAGCCCAGATCTCGGACCGGATGATCCTCGACTTCGAGCGGCCGATCATCGACCTCGAGAAGAAGATCAGCGAGCTCCGCGGCCTGTCCACCGAGACGGTCGACTTCTCGAACGAGATCCGGCGTCTCGAGTCCAAGGCGCGGAGGCTCCAGAAGGAAGTGTTCGCGGATCTGTCGGCGCAGCAGAAGGTCCAGCTCGCGCGCCATCCGGGGCGGCCGTACCTGATGGACTACGTCGGTCTGCTGATGGACGACTTCGTCGAGCTGCATGGCGATCGCGGCTTCCGCGACGATCCGGCGATCATCGGTGGGATGGCGCAGTTCGACGAGTGGGAAGTGTTGGTTCTCGGCCATCAGAAGGGCCGCAACACCAAGGACAACATGCTGCGGAACTTCGGCATGGCTCGCCCCGAGGGCTACCGCAAGGCGACGCGGCTGATGCGGCTCGCGTCGCGGTTCCGCCGGCCGATCCTGTGCTTCATCGATACACCGGGCGCGTATCCCGGCCTCGGCGCCGAGGAGCGCGGCCAGGCCGAGGCGATCGCGAAGGCGCTACAGGTCATGGCGAGCCTCGACTGCCCGATGATCTCGGTCGTGATCGGGGAGGGCGGCTCCGGCGGAGCACTCGCGCTCGGCGTCACGGATCGGATCCTGATGCTCGAGTATTCGATCTACTCGGTGATCTCACCCGAGGGCTGCGCATCGATTCTGTGGCGCGATCCGAGCAAGATCGGCGAGGCCGCAGCCCAGCTGAAGCTGACCGCGCCGGACCTCATGTCACTCGGAATCTGCGACGAGATCATCCCCGAGGCTGCGGGTGGTGCGCACCGCAATGCCGCGCTGACGGCCGCGAAGCTGCGGGCCTCGATCAAGAAGCACCTTCGCGAGCTCACCGAGATGTCGACGACCGAGCTTCTCGACAAGCGCTACCAGAAGTTCCGCACGATGGGCGCCTTCGTCGAGTCGACCGGCTGACATGTATTACGAGCTGGCGCTGATCTCGGTAATCGTCGCCGGTGCGTACTGGGGGCAGTTCTTCGTCCGGCGCCAGCCGCACGGCACGCCGACGTTCGGGATCATGCAGCTCGCGGCCGCGTTGCTCTGCGGCATCGGGCTGTATGCGCATCGCGTCGCGAGTGCGCCGTGGATGGGCGTCGCTGGCGCGATCGGTCTCGGGGCCGGCGCATGTCTGCTCCTGATCGGACCGCTCGTCCGTGCCGTCGCGCGTCGGTTCGCCGCGTCCGAGCGGCTCGGTGTCGCTTCGCGCCTGCTCGACATTGCCGAGGTCCTCGCGCCCGGTTCCGGTGTCGCCGACGAGAAGGCGCTGATCGGTGCGATGAAGGAGATCCGTGACGGTCGCATCGAGCAGACCGTCGATGCGTTGACCGCGGCCAAGGATCGCGCGCAGCCCGATGCACGCCTCGCGATCGACGAGCGCATCGCGATGCTCTACCTCGCCGCGTACCGGTGGTCGGACGCGATCACGCACGCCGAGGCCAACCTGTTCGGCGCGATCCCAGCGCCGCGGCCCGTCACCGAGGGCGAGGACGTGCCTCCGACCTCCTTGCGCCGTGCTCTCGGTATCGCGGCACCGGTCTGGGTCGAGCTCCTCGGCGCGTACGGCCGCACCGGCGATCTCGATCGCGCTGCGCGCATGCTCGCGAAGCTCGAAGATGTCTGCGAAGGACGTGAGGATGCGGCGGTCTGGATCCATCGCGCACGGCTGATGTTCCTCGCGCTGGCAGGACGCACCGCCGCGGTCGAGCAGCTCGTCGAGCCGCGGCAGGCGCGCCACATGAGTGTCGCGGCCCGGACCTACTGGCTCGCGGTCGCGCACGAGCAGCGCGGTGATCGCGCGGCCGCGACCGCCGCGTACGAGAAGGCTCGCGGTCGCTCGCGCGGCCGTCCCCGCGAGCTGATCGATCAGGCGCTCGCGAAGCTCGCGGCGGCCGACGGGATCCCGGTCAAGCTGTCCGAAGCGGCGACCGAGGTCGTTGCGCGCGTCGAGGCAGCTCCGTTTCCCGCGCAGGTCCGGATGCCGCGCCATCCCCGCCCGCTGGCGACCTGGGGCGTGACGGCGACCTTGCTGCTCGTCGCTGGAGCGATCACGGTGTTCGTCGGGCCGACCAGCGACGTCGGCGTGCTCACGCGATCGGGTGCGCTGGTCCGCGGGCTCGTCGACGGTGGCGAGTGGTGGCGGATCTTCACCTGTGTGTTCGTGCACGTCGGCGGCCTCCACTTGCTCGTCAACGTGATCGGGATGTGGTTCGTCGGACGGGTCGCCGAGGAGCTGTTCGGAACGTCGCGCACTCTCGCGCTGTTCGGCATCGCCGGATTCGCCGGCGCGGTCGCGAGCTACCTCGCGTCGAGTGCGGGAATCTCTGCGGGCGCCTCGGGCGCGTTGTTCGGCCTGCTCGGCGCCGTGTTCATCGAGCTGACGTGGCATCGCCAGCACTACAAGACCGCGTGGAAGCGCGGCATGTGGGGTGGGCTCGCCGTCGTGATCCTCGCGCAGGTCGGGTACGGCTTTCTCTATCCGGTGATCGATCAGTGGGCGCACGGCGCAGGCCTGGTCGCAGGGCTCGTGTTTGGCGCGGTGCTGTCGCCGCATGCGCCGTGGGTCGCAGCAGGCCGTCAGCTCGGCCGCGCGATCGCGGTGATCTCGGCGGGGTTCATGCTGACCTCCGGTGCGCGGGTCGCGCGAACGTCGATCGAGGACAGCTTCACGCGGCTGCCGCGGATCGTGCACAACGTCGGCGGTGTCGCGATCACGGCGCCGGCGAACTGGACCAACGACGTCGAGCTCGCCGAGCCCGATGGGCTCCTGATCATCGCGGTCAAGCGCGAGCCGGTGATCGATCTCGCAGGGCAGATGGCCCTGTGGATCACCGAGACCGCACCGACGATCGCGCGGAACCACGGGTTCGATCGGATCGATCCGGCGACGACGAAGGTGATCAAGCTGCCGCCCGGCTGGGAGGGCGTCGAGCTGATCGGGACGTTCGCCGATCCGATGGGCTACCGGCAGCCGTACCGGCTCATCGTGTGCGGGCGCGCATTCGGCGACCAGCTAGTCACCCTGGTCGTCCACGCTCCGGATGCGATCGCGAGGTCGGCGCCCGGCTACCTGACCCGGATCCTGTCGTCGATCAAGCCGAGCTAGGGCGGCGAGAACTTGCCCGCTACGGACGATTCGATACGCTTCGTGCCATGCGCGCGCTCGTCCTCCTGATCCTCGCTGCGACCGCCTCGACTGCAGCAGCGGATCCCTGTACCGACGCGCTCACGGCGCGCCAGGTGTCGTGGAAGAAGGCGACGCGCTCGGGGGTCGCGAACGCGGTCGAGATCACGGGGGCACTCGGCGGGGTGACGGTCGCCGCATCGGATCACGTGCTCGTGATCGACTGCTCGCTCGCCGTCTCGCTCGCCGAGGCGGGGCGATATCTCGTTGCGCTCGGCGTTGATCGCGTGACGTTCTCGTCGGCGTACTCGCGCCGCAATGTCCGCGGCACGAACCGTCCGAGCAAGCACAGCTACGGGCTCGCGATCGA
>JACCQV010001232.1 GCA_013813945.1 Deltaproteobacteria bacterium
CGAACGTGGAGAACGCCGCTCCGCGCGTCAGCTCACCGACGATCTTGTAGCCACCGACTCGCTCGCCCACTCTCGACACCGGGTGGCTATAGCCAGAACTCTCCGGGGTGGGAAGCCCGGGGAGGTGCATCTTGCTGCACACCTCGATGACAGGTTACGCACCGAGTCGTTCGCGTATGGCGGGTTACAGATCTTCCGCGTCAGGGCATCTGGTTCTTGCGCGCCGCGAGCATCTCGATCAGGTCCATCTTCGTGAGGATCCCGATCACGGCGCGCTGATCGTCGACGACGATCGCGACCTCACCCTTCTCGAAGATTCGCGGCAGCTCGCTCGAGCTCGCGTTGAGCCCGACGGTCGAGACCTTGCGCTCCATGACCTCGGCCGCGATCGTGTCCTTGTTCACGCGCCCCGCGACGAGGTGATGCAACAGATCGCTCTCGGTCAGGATGCCGACCAGCTTGCCCTGGTCGAGCACCGGCATCTGCGAGATGCCGTGCTCCTTGAACAGCTCCGTCGCGCGACCGAGCTTGTCGTTGAGGTCGAGCGAGATCACCTGGCGCCGTGCGAGCGCGCGAACAATGTCGCCGACCGTGCCGACCTCCCAGTCACCCTTGACGAAGCCCTGCTGCCGCATCCAGCGGTCGTCGGCGAACTTCGTGAGGTAGTTGCGGATCGAGTCCGCGAGGATCACCACGACCCGCTTGCCCGCGCCGAGCTCCCGGCACACCTGCATCGCAGCCCACACCGCGGAGCCGGACGAGCCACCGACGAGGAGGCCCTCCTGGCGGATCAGCTGGCGTGCGATGAGGAACGAGTCCCGGTCGTTGCTCTTGATCCACTGGTCGACAAGCCGGCGATCGAGGACATCGGGGATGAAGTCATAGCCGATGCCTTCGACCTTGTAGCTCTTGATCTCGCCGGGGCCCGCGAGGATCGAGCCCTCGGGGTCCACGCCGATCACCTTGCAGCCGGGGATCTCGCGCTTGATGACGCGAGCCACGCCGCTGATCGTCCCGCCGGTACCCGCCGTCATCACGACCGCGTCGAGCTTGCCGCCGCACTGATCGATGATCTCGCGGCCCGTGCCTTCCTCGTGCGCGAGCGGGTTGGACGGATTCGAGTACTGGTCGAGGATGTGCGAGTTCGGAATGACCTCCTTGAGCCGGCGCGCGACGCCGATGTGGCTCTCGGGCGAATCCCACGCCGCCTCGGTCGGAGTCCGGATGATCTCGGCCCCCAGCGCCTCGAGGACGACCTGCTTCTCCTGCGACATCTTCTCGGGCAGCGTGATGATCACGCGGTAGCCGCGAACCGCCGCGGCCATGGCGATGCCGATGCCGGTGTTGCCGCTCGTCGGCTCGATCAGCGTGTCACCCGGCTTGATGCGGCCCTCGCGCTCCGCGTCGAGCAGCATCCGGATCCCGATCCGGTCCTTGACCGAGCCGCCGGGGTTCATGAACTCGCACTTGCCGAGCAGCTCGCCCGGGAGGCCCTTGCCGATGCGAGATAGCCGCACCATCGGCGTGAGGCCGGTTGCGTCGAGGATCGAGTCGAGGATCTGCGCGCGTGACATCACGCGAACTCTACGTCAGATCTTGGTCATGCGGTGCATGGCCTCACGAACGACGTCGTAGATCCGCATATCGGCGCGAACCATTCCACTCGAGTGGAACACCTCGGCCAGCACCCCACGTCCCTCTTCATCCGTCGCATCGACATCGGCAACGGTCTTGGCGAGCCGATCGACCAGCCCCGACGCCAGGCCGGGTCGATGCGCGAGCGCGTCGCACGGAATCGGATCCGTGACGCGAAGAGCTCGCAGATCCCCGGCGCGCTCGATGAGATCGATCCAGCCCGAGTGCACGATGGTTCCCTCGGTGTCGTGCACGACATAGGTGGTTCCCGCGTCGACCCACCCGCGCAGCACCGAGTCGCAGACCGCCTTGTGTGAGCCCTGGAAGTGCTGCTCGCGGAACACCTCGTCCGGCGGGCCGACCTCGCGAGCGACGAGGTCCGCGACGAACAGGTATCCACTCGCCGAGTCGCGATCGACGAACGCGATCGATGTGCCGCGCAGGTCCTCGATCGACTGCAGCGGCGAGTCCTGCTTGACGACGATCACCGACTCGTACGTCGGCCGGCCGAAGCGCTGTGCGATCGCCACGAGCCCCACGCCGCGCTCCGCGGCCTGGACGAGCGAGACCGGGGGCATCCACGCGAAGTCGACCTCCCCCTCGGAGATCGCATCGACGAGCGACTGGTAATCCGCGAACACGACAGGCCGGACCTCGCGCTCGACCCGCTTGCGCAGCCACGCAGCAACGCGCTCGCTCTGCGCTCGCGCCGCGGTCACGCCGAGCGCCGGGCTGAGCCCGAACCGGATCGGACGGACCGCATCGACGACCACCGTCTCGACATACGCGACCGGGCTCGGCGACGACGCCTGTGGTTCGAGGCCCGGCACCAGATCCTCGACGTGCGGCAACACCCCGAACCGGGTGACGAACGGATCGCGCGTGTACAGCTCCTGCAACCAGCTCCGCCAGAAGTCGGCGTCGTCTGCTTGCCGCGGCACCGCCGCATCGAGCAGCTGACGAAACGTCGCTGCATCCGTCAGCCGCGCGGCCGGATCGCGAGCCGTCGCTCGCTCGACGAGCTCGACCAGCAGACGCGGACACTCGGGTCGGGTCTCCGCGAGCGGCTTGAGCCGCGCACCGATCATCGACACGCCCGCGTTGCCGCTCTGCTCGACGTCCGCATCGCCGCTGAGCGCGGAGTGCAGCACCACGCCGAGCGCGTAGAGGTCCCACGTCTGCGTCGCGGGCTCACCGTGTCTCGCCTCCGGTGGCAGATACCGCGGCTTGCCGATCACGGTGCCGGCGCGCGTCGCGTCCTGCGCCATCCCGGCAACGCCGAAGTCGCTGAGCTTGATGCGTCCCTCGGCGCCGAGGAGGATATTCGACGGACTGACGTCGCGATGGATCAGTCCGAGTGGCTTGCGATGCGGGCCGCGTACGCGGTGCAGATAGTCGAGTGCATCCGCCATGCAACGGATCGCATGCGCGATCGGCCGGAAGCCGAGCGGCTCACGATGCTCTGCAGTGAACGAGATCACCTCGCGCAGCGAGAAGCCGCGCATGTACTCCATGACGAGGAAGTACGTGCCCTCGTGCTCGCCGAGATCGAACACCTGGACGATATTCTCGTGATCGAGACGCACGCCGATGAACGCCTCGCGCATCAGGTCGCTGACGCGCTCGGTGTTGTGACTGATCTGCTTGCGCAGGATCTTCACGGTGACGAGCTTCTCGAAGCCCGCGGCTCCCTTGGAGCTCGCGAGATAGACCTCTCCCATGCCGCCAAAACCGAGAAGGCGCAGCAGCTGGTACCTCCCGAGCTGGCGCCCCGTCTCCACGTTCGTCGATAGTATCAGTTGTGGACCGACTGCATTCGCTCTACCAGCACTGGTCCTGGCTCCCCCATTTCCGCGCCATCGCAGAGACCGAGCACCTCGGGGCTGCGGCCAAGGTCCTGCACGTGACACCACCGGCCCTGTCCCGAGCGCTGGCGCGTCTCGAGGCATCCCTCGGCACCAAGCTGTTTGACCGCCGCGGCCGGAATCTCGTTCTCAACGATGCGGGCGCCGAGCTCTTGCGAGGGGTGCGGACCGCGATGCGGTTGATCGACGACTCCGTCCAGAACGTGGCCGCCGTTCAGCAGAGCGCACACCTCAAGGTGGCGGCGCCCGGGGCATACAGCGGCATCCTGCTCCCCGCCGTCGCGCGAGCCCGTGCGAGCTGGCCGGAGTTGCGCGTCGAGCTCCTTGCCGCTCCGGCCTCGATCGTGCCCGCACTCATGCGCGGTGACATCGATGTGTGTCTGCACGAGCACGTGATCGCCAGCGCAGAGCTCACGACCGTCACCGTGGTTCGGGTGCAGAAGGTGGTGGCCTGCTCCGCGACGCATCCCGCCGCGCGCCGACGGAAACTCAGCGTTGCCGACCTCCTCGCGTTCGAGTTCGCCTGCCCGCCGCCCTCCCTCGATGGCGTGCACAACGACGACTGGCCCTCGGATGTACCGCGCACCGTCGGCATCACGGTCGCGAGCATGCAGCTCGGCGTCGATGCGGTGGCGAGTGGACAGTTCCTCGCGTTGCTGCCGCTGCCGATCGCGCTCGGGAATCGGCTGCGCCCGGTCGCTGTGCGTGGGCTCACGATCCCGGCAAGCAAGCTGTACGCGAGCACGCGCCGGCCCACGTCCTCGACG
>JACCQV010000039.1 GCA_013813945.1 Deltaproteobacteria bacterium
GCCATGCGGCGCTCGATGCTCGGCAACGCGGGGCACGACTGACGGCGGCGAGCGAAGTCCTCGGCATCGATCCCGTGGAGGTCGATCAGCTCATGTGGATCGATCTCGCCACGGAGCGCCCCGTGACGCTGCCCGAGGGTCGACCGGACGAACGCCGACTTGCCGCCTATGCGAACCTCGATCGGATCCAGCGGGCGGTACGGCGCGCTCGCGAGCTGCAGCTGATCATCTGGGGCGAGGCGCACGAGCTGATCCGGACGGCGAAGCGCTACGGCCTGCTCGTGACCGTCTCGCGTGGGCGGCCCGGGCGAACCGCGGGTGCCACGGTGCTCGACATCGTCGGTCCGCTCTCGCTGTTCCACGACACCGGCGTCTACGGCGGCTCCCTCGCGGCCCTGATCCCGCTGCTCGCTGATGCCCCGCGCTTCGAGCTGACCGTGCACTGCGACTTCGGTTACGGGCCGAGCACGCTGCGCGTGGTGCCACCGGTGCTGCTCCCACCCGTCATCCCACGGGGCAAGCCGAGCGCTGCCGTTCGGCTGCTCCGCGACCTGGCGAAGGCCGCCCCCGAGCTGCGCTTCGAGCAAGATCCACCGCCGATCGCCTGCGGCTCCGAGCTGGTGTTTCCGGATCTCGCGATCGATCATGCGGGAACCCGGACCTGGCTCGAGCTGATCGGGTTCGCGACGGCGGAGTACGTCACCGCGCAGCGGGCGCGCTACACGGCGGCCGGGATCACGCGCGTACTCCTGTGCGTGCACGACAAGCTCGCGAACGGTTCAGCGCGCGCAGCCATGGTCGGCGAGGATCTGCAGCTAGCAAACGCTTCAGCGCGCGGAGCCGCCGGCGGCGAAGATCCACAGGTCCTCCGCTTCGGAGGTCGGTTGACCGCTGGGACCGTGCTCGCGAAGCTCGCGGACCTCTGATCAGCCGCCGCCGCTGGTACCGATCGCGAGGCGGGTCAGGCCGACCTGCTTCGCGCGCTCCATGAGATTCACGACCTTGCCGTGCTGCACACCCGTGTCGGCCTTGAGCACGACCTGGGTCTGCTTGTCGCGCGCAAATGCCGCGCGGAACAGGTTGTCGAGCTCGGCGTCCTTCATCGGCTTACCGCCCACCACGACGTCGCCATTGATCGGAACCACGAGGACCAGAGACGCCTTCGACGGATCGATCTCCTGTGCGGCACCCGCCGGCAGGTTGACCTTGATGCCCGAACGCTTCTCGATGTCGTCCTGCTGCTTCTTCTCGGTGTCCTGTTTCTTCTCGACGTTGCGCTCGACCTGCACGGCCAGGGCGCTGACCATGAAGATGATCACCATCACGAGGAAGACGTCCGTCAGCGGGGTGATGTTGATCTCGGCGAAGATCGAATCGCCGCCATCTTCCCCGTCGACGTCGTCGGAGACGTCAGGCTGCTTCCCGATCGCCATCGTCTCCGCCCTTCCCCTTCGTGGACGTGTCCTTGGTGTCCTCGGTCTTGGCGACCTTCTTGGGCTGCGATTCCGTTGGCGCTTCGAGCAGGAGCTCGAGGAATTCGTCGGTGAGCAGCTTCATCTCCATCGCGATGCGATTTGCGCGCTGGCTGAAGAAGTTGAACAGGATGACCGCCTCGACGGCGACCAGGATGCCGGCGGCCGTCACGATCAGAGCGGCCGAGATCGGGCCGGAGATCTCGCCGAGCTTCACGGTCGACTCCGGATCGAGATCATCCATCGCCGTCATGATGCCGACGACGGTGCCGAACAGACCGACGAATGGCGAGGTGGCGCCCACGGTGCCGAGCATCCAGAGCCGGGAGCGGAGGTCGGTGTTGACCCGGAGCCGCTCGCGATGAACGGCGGTGACGACGTGCTCCGGCTTGGCGCGCCCGAGTCGCTCGTAGCCGACGAGGAAGACGTCCGCGACAGGGGACGGCGACTTCTCGCAGGCGGAGCGACCCTCCTCGAGAGCACCGCGCTGGAGGCAGCGCGTGACGCGCTCCCCGAGCGCGCGAGCGCGGGTCACAAACTTCCATTGAGCGATCGCACGTTCGATGCCGACGGCGAGGGCGATCACGGAGAACGCGACCACGACCCACATCGCGCCACCACCGTGGCTCATCAGCTCCCAGACGGACTGTTCAGCGAGATCCATGAGATGCCTGCGTCTGTGATAGCACGGGACCCGGGGGGGGTGGATGTGAGCCCTATCGTACGCTTGGGCCGCAAAGCGCCGATGATCTTGACCTCCGCGTCCGCGAAGAGGTTGCCTGCGTCGTCGCGACGAGCCTCGGCAGCGCTTGCCCCTGGCGGCGAAACGCGCTCGAATGCCGCGCAATGAGTCGGATGGTCAACTGCGCGAAGCTGAAAGAGACCCTGCCCGGTCTCCCGTACAAGCCCTTCAACGATGCCCTGGGCCAGCGAATCTACGACACCGTATCGGCGCAAGCCTGGCAGCAGTGGATCGAGCACTCGAAGAAGATCGTCAACGAGTACCGACTCGACCTCACGCAGAAGAAGGCACACGACACGCTCAAGGAGCAGTGCGAAGCGTTTCTGTTCGGTGACGGTGGCACGTTGCCGCCGGACTTCGTGCCCGAGAAGCACTGACCCGTGCGCGCGCTGGCGCGTCACCTGCCGAAGCTCGCCGACCGGATCACGTGGGTCGAGCTGGGCGACTGGCCGACGCCGCTGACCTCTCTGTCGATCGCCGGTCGCCCGGTGTGGATCAAGCACGAGGGCGATTCGCACCCGCTGTACGGCGGCAACAAGCTCCGCACGCTGGAGGTCTGGTTCGGTCACGCGCGCGAGCGCGGCGCGCGGCGGATCTGGACGATCGGGGCGTACGGCTCGAACCACGCGATCGCGACGGTGCTGCACGCACCGCGTGCCGGGCTCGACGTCGGCGCGATCTTGTTCCCGCAACCCTCCACCGAGTGGGCGGTCGAGAACTGTGGCGCTCTGATCGGCGCAGGCATCCCGATCGTCCGCGTGCGATCGGTCCTCGAGATGCCCTTTGCTGCCATGCGGATCGCGCGGCGCGATCGCGATGCGGTCGTGATGCCGCCGGGAGGCGCAACGCCCGTCGGAACGCTCGGTGCCGTGAGCGCGGCGTTCGAGCTCGCGGAGCAGATCGAGGCCGGCCTCGCGCCGCCGCCTCGACGCATCGTGCTCGCGATCGGCAGCGCGTGCACGACTGCCGGATTGCTCGCCGGCCTGGCGCTGGCGCACGCCTCCGGTGTCTGGCGATGGCCGGTCCCGATCGTTCATGGCGTCCGCGTCACACCGTGGCCGGTGACCTCACGCGTCCGGATCGCAGAGCTCGCTCACCGGACCCTCAAGCGCGTCGCGACTCTCGGTGGCCCGCGCGTTGGTATCGGGCTGGCCGAGCTGGTCCAGCGTCTCGTGGTCGATCGCCGCGAGCTCGGCGATGGCTACGGTCGGCCGACTCCACGCAGCGAAGCCGCGATCGCAGGTCTCGCAGGCCCGCGCCTCGACGGCGTATACTCGGCAAAGGCCGCGGCGGCACTGTTGCGGCTGCATCGCGAAGGCGTCGGGCCGCTCTTGTTCTGGGCGACCAAATCGACCGCGGTGCTTGCGGCGCCATCGCTCGATCAGCTGCGTGCCGCGCCGCCTGCGATCGTGACGTGGCTGGGATAGCAGCGGGCGGCGTTACTTCGTCGAGTCGGTCGAAGTGGCCTTCGCGGGCGGTGCTGCCTTCGGTGCCGGCTCGTTGACGCTGCGCTTCTGGTTCGCGCGAGCACGCTCCGCGCGTTGCTCGGCATCTCGCTCGCGCTCGCTGTTGATGTACGCGATGCAGGCCTTCACCGAACGATCGGTCTCGACGTTCTGCTGGTAGTACGCAGGCGCGCGGTTCGAGATCGTCGTCGCAGTTCCCGCGGCCTTCTTGCACTCGCCAGCGCGAACCTGGGCGATCAGCAAGGCGTGCTGGGCGCGTGCCCATCCGAGCTGCGGATCGGCGGGCTTGTCATCGACCGGACCGGCAGCGCGCGGCGGACTATTGCGGTCGACCGTCTTTGCCGGCGCAGACTTCGTTGGCGCGTCGCGGCGCGGCTCGGCCTTGGGTGGCGCTGGCGCAGGTGGCGTCGCGTTCGTCGGACGCGATGCTGCCGGACGCTTCTCGGTCGGCGGCGTCGTCGTTGCCGTGGTCGTCGGCGCTGGTGCTGAGCCACCCGACGCCTCGCCACCGCGGACGCTACCGG
>JACCQV010000043.1 GCA_013813945.1 Deltaproteobacteria bacterium
GCGGTAGCGCTCCTCGCTCTCGCGCAACGCCACCTGAGCCGCGGACACCATCACCGGTGTCTGCGTCTTGGAGTCGATGACGGCATCGACCTGTCCGGACACCAGCGCCTCGATCGTCGCGTTCGCATCGAACAGGAGCCGCATCAGCTCCGCCAGCTGGCTGTCCTCCTGTGTCATGCACGCCCCAGAGCGATCAACACCTGCTTGGTGTCGCTGAGATCGCCGATGAGACGGCGCAGCGGCTTGCACAGCTTCAGCAGGGTCGGCGTCACGATGATCCCGTCTTCGACGGCCCGGCGCGGAAAGGCGAGCAGGTCGACGATCTCCAGATCATGCCGATCGGCGAAGTGCTCTCCGCAGATCGCACGAACGTTCGTGACCGCGCGCACCGAGTTCGGTGCATTGCCCACGACGTAGAGCCGGAGCCTCAGGTGAGGCACTAACGTGCTCCAGCTTTGTCGGGTCGCAGGTGGGTCTTCGCCGGCCTGGCCTTCGCGCCGGTCTCTGCGTCGGCGTGCCGCATCTTGCGCAGTACAGCGCGATCGCTGACGAGCAACTTCGATGCCGAACCCGTCGCGAGCGCGAGCACGTCGATCTCGGCGCTCCGTGCCTCCATCTCGGTTCGAACGACCTGCAACCGCGCTGCCGCCTCGGCCTGTGCGACCTCGAGCTGCAGGCGCTTGAGCTCGTTCGCGACGCCCGTCCGCTTGCGCTGCGCGACCTCCTGTTGCTCCCACTCCCAGCGCGCGACACCCATGAGCACCTTGCCCTGGGCGATGAACACGTCGGCGAGGTGAACGCCATCGTCGGAGAGCGTGAGCTCGCGGACCTGGTTCGAGTGGCCGGTACCACGCGACTTCACGATCGTCAGCGCGCGGTTCCGTTCCCCGTCGTTGACGACGTACGAGACATGGATCCAGGTGTCAGCGATCGTCGAGATGTTCGTCGCGGTTGCCTCGTCGGTGTTCAGTCCGTCGATCAACGACGTGTTGACGACGGTGATGCCCTCGCCCTTGAGGAAGTCGAGGAACTGTTGCGCCGCATCCGCGGACGCCAGATGCGCCATCTTCGTGGACAGCGCCGACAGCGGATCGATCACGAGGCAGCGCGGGTTGTGCGCGCGCACTCTCGCGCGGAGCTCTCCGAATTGATCGACGACGTTGGGACCGCGGGTCCGGGTCGAGTACATGCTGAGAATCCCCGACTTGACGTGCGGTGCGAGCTTGACGCCGACCGATCTCAGATTGCGGACGATCTGCGCGGCGCCTTCACCGAAGCTGACGTACATCGTGCGCTCGCCGCGCTTGCACGCCGCCTCCACGAAGAGTCCCGACAGGGTCGACTTTGCCGTGCCCGGCGCTCCGGACAGCAAGACGTTGCTGCCGCGGTGGTAGCCGCCCTGCAGCATCACATCGAGCCGTGGCAGGCCCGTCGAGATCCGCTCGTCCGTCACCGCATAGGCAAGCTCGCCCGGGCCCCGGTGCGTCAGCTGGATGCCGGCCTCGGTCACGTTGATCGGGAACTCATCGGCGGCGAACCCTGACCCGCGATACTTCACGACGCGAAGGTTGCGGAAGGCGGTGCCATCGACGACCTGATGTTTGAGCACCAGCACGCAGTCGACCATGAACTGCACGAAGTTGTAGCGGAGGTCGACGTCCGTCGATCCGGCCTTCTGGGTGATGATTCCGGTCAACCCCGTGCGCGCCAGCCAGTCGCGAATCCGGTAGACCTCGCGGCGCTCCTTCACTGGATCGTCGAGCAGTGCGAGCAGCACGTCGAAACCGTCGAACACGACGCGGGTCGCTCCGAGATCGTTCGCTTTGGCCTCCAGCACCGCCAGCATGCCCGCCAGATCGAAATCACCTGCCTTGACGTCCTCGGGAGACATGCGCGCTTCGAGGAAAAACAGCTTCTTCTTCTCGAGCGCAGGGATGTCCCAGCCAAACGTCGCTGCGTTCGCGATGATCTGCTGCGCGCTCTCCTCGAAGGCAACGAACAGACCCGCCTCTTTTGATTTCCGGGCGCCGTTGACCAGGCTCTGAAGCGCGAACACGGTCTTCCCGCACCCCGGCCCACCGAGCACGAGCGTCGTTCGCCCGTGCGGCAGCCCACCCCGGGTGATGTCATCGAAGCCAGCGATGCCAGTGAGCACCTTCGTGATTGCCTGTTGTGAGCTCTTCTTCATCGCTGCCCTTCTGTTCGTGAACAGCAGACGAACGAAAGCGCTCACCAGCCGGGATCGCAAACCGTCACTCCCGGGTGACGTCGATCGTGGTCAGGGTACGCTGGATCGAACTACCCCAGGCACACCTTGTGTCTTTTGCTGGGGCCGTGCTCTAGTGAAGCGTCAGGCGCGCTGAGGGCCTTGGGGAGGGCGTTTTTGCGGAGGGGCTCAAATGGCGAGGCAGTCGGCGGTCGGCGGGAGACGCCCGTGAATCGGAACCACCTCCTCCATGCGGTGGACGGGCTCGCGCTCACCGATACGGCCACGCGCCGCGCATCCGCGCACTTCGCCGTCCTGACCGCGATCGGTGGCATCTCCCAGACGCTCACGCGCCAGGACGTAGCCGTCGCACTTCCCGAGGTCCTGGTCGATCTGCTGTCAGCGAGCGGGCTGACCTCCGGTGTCCTGTTCGTGCCAGGGAAAACGAGAGACACGTTCAGGATGGCGACGAGCTGCGGACTGTCACCGGCGATCAACGCTCGCCTCGAACATCACTGCGCTCACTCGTCGATCTTTGCCGATGTGGCCCACGCGATGGGTCCGCTCGTCCTCGGCGCCTCCGTGGAATCGCCGGCGGGTCGCGACCTCCTGGCCGACGTCCGCGGCGCATCAGGGCTGCTGATTCCGTTCATCGCGGACCGTGCCTGCCTCGGGATGCTGCTCATGATCTCGCCGCGCACGGATCTGAACGAGCCGGACTGGATCGCGTTCGCGTCCGGGATGGCCACGCAGATCGGCCAGGCGTTCGCGCTGAGCCAGACCATGGCGAGGCTCGTTGACTCCGAGGCTCGCTATCGCCGGTTCATCGAAACCACGAGCGAAGGCGTGGGTGTGGTCGATGCGAGCGGCAAGCTCACGTTCCTCAATGCCCAGCTGGCGTCGATCCTCGGCCGCGCGATTCCCGATGTCCTCGGACACGCACTCGTGGAGTTTCTCGATGCCGCCGGGGTGAAGACCTTCGAGCGTGATGAATTCATCCTTGCGGCGGGACGTCCCGCGCAGAGCGAGGTGCGCTTCGTTCGCCCCGACGGAGTGGACGTCTGGGCGATCGTCGGATCGAGCCCGATCTTCGATGCCAAGGGGCACCCCGAAGGCTTCCTCGCGACCGTCATGGATGTCAGTGCGCGCCGACATGCAGACGCTGCACGCAAGGCAGCTGCGGTCGCCAATGCGTCGCTGCAAACACAGCTCCTGCAGGCGCAGAAGATGGATGCGGTGGGCCGCCTGGCCGGTGGCGTCGCGCATGACTTCAACAACATCCTGTCCGTGATCTTGAGCTACGGCGAGATGTTGCTCGAGGAGCTGCCGGCCGACGGGACCTTGCATGCCGACCTGAACGAGATCGTTCGTGCGGGCCGGCGAGCTGCCGATCTCACGCGGCAGCTCCTCATGTTCAGCAGCCAGCAGATCATGGTGCCGCGCGTGATCGACCTCAACGAGCAGCTCTCGGAGCTTCACAAGGTGCTGCCGCGGATCCTCGGTGCGGACGTGCAGATCGTCGTGGTGCCGGGCGAAGATCTGGGACGGATTCACGCAGATCCGGCGAGCATCGAGCAGCTGATCTTGAACCTGGTGGTCAACGCGCGGGACGCGATGCCCACCGGCGGCACCCTGACGATCGAGACGAAGGATGTGGTGCTCGATGCGAGCTATGCCGGGGCGCACCTCGGCGTGAAGGCGGGGCGCTACGCGATGATCGCCGTCAGCGATACAGGATGCGGAATGGACGCCAGCACGCAGGCGCGGATCTTCGAGCCGTTCTTCACGACGAAGGCACGGGGTAAGGGGACGGGCCTTGGTCTCTCGTCCGTGTTCGGGATCGTGGAGCAACTCGGCGGCTCGATTGTCCTCGCGTCCGAGGCCGGGCGCGGCACGCGGTTCGCCGTGCACATTCCGCGCATCGATACGATGGCGGCGCCCGAGCCCGAGCCGGAGGCGCTCCACGACTCGTTGCGCGGCACCGAGACCATCCTCCTCGTCGAGGATGACGACCAGGTGCGAGCTCTCGCGTGCAGGATCATGCGCACGTACGGCTACGCCGTCATCGAGGCGAGCAGCCCAGGGGAAGCCATCTTGATCGCGGAGCGGACTCCGAAAATCGACCTGCTGCTGAGCGACGTTGTGATGCCACAGATGAGCGGACCCGAGCTCGCGAAGCGGTTGACGCCGGGTCGGCCGAGCATGAAGGTCTTGTGCATGTCGGGATACACCGACGACAGCATCGTCCGTCACGGTGTCCTCGAAGGCGACCTACCGTTTCTTCAGAAGCCAATCACGGCGGAGACCCTCACGCGGAAAGTGCGCTTCGTCCTCGATCCTGCGAGGTCGTGACCCGCTCGGCCGCGGGGCCCGCATCGGCCCTGTGTCGTTCGGCGCGACCAAACAGATATCCTTGCATGAGGTCGCAGCCGAGCTCGGTCAGTACCGAGCGCTCCTCCTCGGTCTCGATGCCCTCCGCGACCACGTCGGCGTCGATCGCCTTCGCCATGTCGACCAGGAGGCGGACCAGCGCACGTCGGCTTCGAGAGGTCGCGATCCCGCGTACCAGCGACATGTCGAGCTTCACGAACTCCGGCTCGAGCGTGACGACGCTGGTCAGTCCAGCGTAGCCGGCGCCGAGGTCGTCGATGGCAAGTCGAAATCCGAGCTTGCGAAGCGCCGCGAACTTGCGGGCAGGTTCACTCACCGTATCGAGCGACGCACGCTCGGTGATCTCGAGGACCACACGATGTGCGTGGCGGGTCAGGGGCGCCGATGCGGAGTACAGCTCGTCGTCGTCGAGGTCACAGGGATGCAGGTTGACGAAGGTCAGGACCGGCGAGGCATCGAGATCGTCTGCCACGGCACGCCGGATCTGTCGGCCGAGCGCGGGAAGCGAGTGGAGCCGCTCCGCGGCGACGAGGATGGCCTTGGGATCGGGAAGGCTCCTCTCGTCGCTGCGCATGAGCGCCTCGAACGCGAGCGTCATCCCGGTCGAGACGCGCACGATCGGTTGATACGCGATCCATAGCCGATCGACGGCACGCCCGAGCTGCTGGCGCAGGGACCACAAGGCACTGGCCTCGAGTTGCATACACGCCAGCGCCTCCCGTCGCGCGCGCGCGCTGATGCCGGTAGCGACAGCCTCCTGGACCGCCGCGAGGAGCGACGAGCTCTCCACGGGCTCCACGAGGAAGCGGGAGACGCGATGATCGAGCGCCAGGAGCGCGGCTTCGAGCGTCAGTGCGGACGTGATGAGGATCAACGGGAGGTCCGGGTCGCTCTCCCGAAGTCGTAGCAACACGCTGGCGCAGCCCTGCGTCGACGGATCGACGACGTGGACGACCACGTCCGGTACGTCGCAGCCGAGCGAATCGAGCGAGAGCTCCGAGCCCGACGCACGTCTGACCGTATAGCCAGAGTCCTCGAGCAAGATCCGGATGTGCTCCGAGCGGTTCACCTGCTCGTCGACGAGCAAGATGCGGCGCTTGAACGCGGGGACTGCGCTGGTGATGATGTGCTGGAGCATGGTTTCCTTTTCCACCGATCAAAAGAGCAGGGTGACGACCAGCGTGTCCTGGTAGCTACCGACGGCGGCGTCCTGGCGTGCCGGGACCCGCCCGTAGATTGGAACGGCGGTCGAAGCCCCATTCCCCGGCAGAACGGGGCCGTACGTGGAGCTTCCCGCTGCACCAGTGCCCCAGACCAGCGTCCGCGCCGGGTCGAGATACAGCTGATAGGCGAGAGAACCATTTGCACTGGTCATCGACCGCGAGGCCCCGTCGGTGAGCCCTCCGATCTCGATGACCACGCGATCGGCAGCGTCGACGTCGGTACATTCGTACGTGACGCTCCCGGCGAAGGACAGGGGCGTCAGATCGAAGACGTCGTAGGTCCCGAACGCGACCTGCGAGACGGCGGTGATCGAGCAGACCTGCGCCTCGGCCAGGTCGACACTCAGGACGCTCGCGATGAGGGTCAGGGCGAGCTTCATCGACACACCACCGTGCCGAGGTCGATGATCATCTCGGTGCGCATGGGGACGGAGAGCTCGAATGCACACTGCTTGCCATCCCACTGGATCGTCGCGGGATGGCGACCGGCTGGAACGCCGTCGAGCTCGAAGTCTCCGGTTCCGCTCACGGGGGACACGAAGCGAAAGCTAGCTCTCGAGACGGCGATCTCGCCATACGCCGGCGCAGTGCTGCCGCCGCCGTCCTCGACCCGCAGCGTGCCCCGCACGACGTGCAGGACGGGCGCATCGAACACGACCACGGCTCCCCCACCGACAGGAGGTGCGATGATCTGGCGGGTGACGGGGAGCTTGCGATCGAATGGCAGGTCGTCCGGATCGATCGAGATGTTGTTGCCGTAGTGAGGATGGAGCCGCGGGATGAACACGTCCCCGTGCCTGTCGGTTCGACCGACCGGATGATTCTCCAGGGAGACCTCCACGCCGCTACTCCCGGGAATGCGCACGAGTGCGAAGCTCTTCTCGATGGGCGTCGAGGCGAACACCTGCCCACCGATCAGTGCGAGGCCACCGGCAGCGCTTGCCTCGAGCGTTCCGTGCTCGGTGCCCGCGTACGTGTATCCAATCTCGTACCGTCCGAACCGAGACTGCGCTTGCACGGATGCGGCCATGCGATTGCCGGCGGCTCCCACCTCTGCGAGTGCGCGATAACCGATCCCCTGATCTCCGCCCAGCGAGCGATGGGCGGCGATCTGGCTGCGGCCACCATCCTGGAGGCGATGCGTGATCGACGCGCGCGTGCGCGATGCGAGTCCCACGCTGAGGCTCGCCATCGCGGTGTATCCGGTGGGTTGTTGCCAGTCGTCGGTCCGCTCGATGGCCAGCGAGAATGTGGCTCCCCGTGCCGGCTTCGAGGTGCCGTGCAGGGAGTAGCGGCGTGACCATCCCTCGTCGCGAAAGGCGACCGAGCTGACCCGAGCACCCACGGTGACGTGGCTTCCCACCGAGAAGGCTGCCTGGGCGCGCCCTTCGGTGACGACGCGGTCCGCGTCTCGGCTCACGTCGAGCGTCGAATAATCCGCGCTCACTCGTCGCCCCGACAGCGTCAGCGAGCCGCGCCGCGACGCATACGACCAGGCAAGCGATGCTGCGGCTCCGATCCTCCCCGTGTCGCTCGAGACCCCCGCCGCCAGGTCGAGCTGCCCGAAAGGGAGACCGGCGACGAGAGATGCACCGGCACCACGTTGCTCCGCGGTGGCCTGAGCCCTGAGTCCGACGGTCAGTTGCGAGGTCAGGCCGCGCTGATAGCGCGCCATCGTCGCGAGCACGCCATAGTCGAAGCTCTCCGCACCCATCGTGCGAACCCAGCCGGCCGTGACGTGATAGTCGCTGAGGCCCGGACGCAGCAGGCTGCCCGCGACGTAGAAATCCGTGCTGATCTCGTGCCGGCGTCCCAGTGCATCGCGGATCACCACGCGCGCGTCGCCGGCACCGCTCGTGACAGGAAGGTTGGCGAGCGTGTAGCGGCCCGGTGCGAGCTGTTCACGCCGGACGAGCACACCGTCGACGTAGATCTCCGCGGTCGAGGGAGCGAGGAGGGTCCCGCTCAGGTCGATCGCGGGGGTCGTCGTCAGGTATGGGTCGAGCTCGAAGCTGCGGATCAGGTGAAGCCCGCCGACAACGGCTGCACCGCCGAGAGGTCCTCCGTTGACGACCTGATCTCCCGCGACCGCCGTCCGCAGTCGGCTCGGGTCGTCGATCGTGAGGTTACTCAGACCGCGGACCAGGCGCTGATCGGGCAGGAGTGCGAGGCTGCTGTAGAGCAACGCGGGACCGCTGCGAGCGCCCGCCTCGGCGTACGCGTCGAGCTCGGTGCCGACCGCATGCGCGCCGTAGTTGAGGTAGAGGCTGGTGGCGCTGACGGCCCGCAAACCGACGGGCGCCTTGGTCGCCGCGAGGTCGATCCGCGCTTCGGGCAGATCGGTAGGGTCGGCGGTGATCGCGATCACCATGTGGGGTTCGTCGACGACGAACCGAACGTTCATCGAACGGAGCGAGACACAGAGCGCTCCATCGACCAGCTCGGTGCGGCCGTGGATCCGTAGCCCGACCGTGCGGAGTACGTCGACAGGCACCAAGGCTTCGCCGCCCTCATCGAGATAGACGATCTGCTCGCCGGCGACCAGCTCGTTGACCACGACGGTCAGGATCGCGGTGCGGCGCTCGGCAGATGCCGGGGTTGTCGCGGCCGCGAGCACGATAGCTGCGACCAGCGTTCGGTGCGCCCGTCGCACCGCTCACTTCGTTCCGGAACAGCCATCGTTCGGCATCGCGATCGACGTCTTCCATGTCCCCTGACTCGTCACCGCTTCGATGAACAGCCGGCTCGCGCGCTGGCACGCAAGCGCGGGCATCGTGAGCTCGTGGCGGCGGATCCCACCGGCGAGCACGTACCACGAGCTCTGCTGCTGATCGAGGACCACGCTGCCGTCGCTGTCCTTGGCGACGATGCGCAATCCCGTGACCTTCACGTGGACGGTGCTCTGGTTGTGGAGCTTCACGCGCACCACGCCGGCGCTGACGCCGCCCTCGACCACGCCTCGGAGCTCGGAGCGCGAAGGCGCCACGAAGATCGGAACTCCGATCCGCGTGCGCACGGCGACGGCGGTGACCGCATCGCGGGACGCGGTAGTCCGTGGCATCGGCAACTCCTCGACGAAGATCCTGTACGAGCGTTCCGCCGCCGCCGGTCCCGACGTCGCTGCGACCCGGACCGAGCGTTTGGCACCCGGTTCGATCGTGAACAGCGTCGGGTAGACGACGATCTCCTTCGTCGGTTCGAGCTGCATGACGCCTTGCTCGTCCTGTTTCCACACAAAAATCTTGGCCTCGAAGCGGGCGGCCAGGTGGCCGCGATTCGAGACCGTCAGCTCGGTGGTCGCGCCACGTCGCGCGAGATCGAGCCGGGTCGGTTGGACCTGAAAATTACCGGCGACCGCGTCGCCGCCGGAGAGCACCACAGCCAGCGCGCACAGACAGATCGACGTCGACATCCGCGATGGCAGGGTGTGCATCTGGCTCTCGGCTCAGAACAGGATGGTTGCGAGGACCGTGTCACCGTAGGCGCCAGCCGGGACGTCCTGGTTCGCGGCGATCCGGCCGTAGACCGTCTGTTCGCTCGATGCCGAGCTCGCCGCCACGTACGGCTTGCCAGTGGCTGCCGTGCCGCCCCACACGGCGGTCCGGTTGGTGTCGGTGTAGAGCTGGTAGGACAGGAAGTTCGTCCCGTCAGTCATCCGGCGGAGAGGTGCTTCCGGCGCGGACGTCAGTTCCGCGGAATTGCCCTCTCCCAGGGTGATCGCCGTCTCGGTGCCGGACGTGCAAGCGACCGAGAGCGCAGCGAAGTTGTTGACCGCCGCGCCGCTCACCGTGTCGTAGGTGCCGAACGCGAGCGTGTTACCGGTGATCGTGCAGCTCTCCGCGACGGTGGCGGACATGACGAGAGAATCGCTGTCGTCGGCGATCGCGAGCGATGCAAAACCGAAGGTCGTGAGCGAGGCGGCGAGCAGGGCAGAGATGCGCATGTGTGATGAATCCTGGCTTTCTGGTTGCGGTTGATGAGCGGCGGTTCGTGCCCTCATCGTGAGCAGCCTGAAGTACACGGATCGGGCCATCGCTCATCGCGGCGCGAGCACGCGCGAGACCTGCGCGCGGGGCGATCGGACGTGGTCGTGCGTGACCCACGGGTCACCGGTGACCCGGTGCGCGAGTCTCAGTCGTCGCGAAACAGGCTGGCATCGATCCCGAGCCGGGTCAGGACGCGCCGGAAGTTGGATCGATCGAGCCCGGAGACGCGTGCCGCTTCGGTCAGGTTTCCGTGTGTGCGCTCGAGGGCACGGGTCACGTACCGTCGCTCGAAATCATCGACGGCTCGCTTCTTGGCCTCGCCGAGCGAGAGCTCTGCGGCCCATTCGAGGTCGTCGGGCAGCGCCGGCCGGGGAGCTGACGGTAGCTCTCGCGTGGCCCCCAGCGTCGTGGGAAGCGCGAGCTCGTCGATCGTGTCGCCCGACGTCAATGCGAGCGCATGGAGCACCGCATTCTCGAGCTCGCGCACATTGCCCGGCCAGGCGTAGCTCATGAGCCGCTCGAGCGCCGCGGGTGTGAGGTGGGCGCGACGAGGTCCGCCGTGCTTCCTGAGGAAATGCGCGGCGAGCAGCGGAACGTCGGTCATCCGGGCGCGCAGCGGGGGCACCTCCACGGTGGCGATCGCAAGGCGGTAGTAGAGATCCGCCCGGAATCGCTTGTCCTCGACGGCAGCCTCGAGGCCGGCATGCGTCGCAGCGACCACGCGAACATCGACATGTCGGACGCCTTCGCCGCCGAGCGCGCGAACCTCGCCCTCCTGCAGAACTCGCAACAGGCGCGTCTGAACCGCGAGCGGCATCTCTCCGATCTCGTCGAGGAAGAGTGTGCCCGTGTGGGCCTCGACGAACACACCTGCACGCGAGGCGGTGGCCCCCGTGAATGCGCCCCGGCTATGTCCGAACAGCTCGCTGTCGATCAACGACTCGGCAATCGCACCGCAGTTGAGCGCGATGAAGGGCTTGTGCGCACGTGCACTGACCTCGTGGATCGAGCGTGCCACGAGCTCCTTGCCCGTTCCGCTCTCTCCCAGGATCAGGATGCCGATGTCGCTCCTCGCGAGCTTCTCGACCCGCGCCTTCAGGGTCGCCATCGCGCGACTCTGTCCGATCGGATGAACCTGGCGATCGACGCATGCCACGTGCTCCTCGAGCGCCCGTGCATGCCGCTTGAGCGCGCAGAAGCTCGCGGCGCTGCGGAGAAGGGCCACGAGCTCGTCCACCCGTACGACCGGCTTCGTCGTGTAGCTGAACGCGCCGGCACGGATCGCCACCGTGGCGGTCAGCGCACGGGCGTCGGCGGTCCACATCACGACGGGGGTGATGCATTCGAGCTGGCGGATCCGCGCGAGAACTTCGAGTCCGCCGATCACCGGCATGCTGACATCGAGCAGGATCACGTCGTAGTCGTCGATGTGGTCGCCGATGTGGGCCAGCCCGAGGGTCGGGTCGTGGAACACGTCCAGGGAGAAGCCGCGGTTGTCCAGGATGCGCCTCATCGCGTGCGCCATCGCTGGCTCGTCATCGATCAAGAGGACGCGCACGATGTCGTCGGTCACACCCTCTGTTGTCGTCGCCCCCTCCATGATCCCGGCCCAGCATACGCGCATGTGGCGCGGCGAGTGCATCAGCGTGCACGTTGATGCAGAGAGCCCGAAAAGCAACCGCCCTACGGACGAGCTACTCGCACCCCGCTGCCTGAGCGGCGGAGGCGTCGCAGGAGCCTGCGCTCGAACGGTGGACTGGTCACTCACGCCACTCGGCGCCCCGGCGTCGTGGCCGATGAGCCTCCAGACCATGGTCGGGAGGCTGTTGCACTCGCGACACCCTATGTTTCTGTGGTGGGGGACCGAGCTGGTCCAGCTCTACAACGACGCCTACCTTCCGAGCTTCGGGTCCGGAAAGCATCCGGCGATCGGGGATCGCTGCATCCGTGCTGGTCCGGATCTTCGATCCGTTCTTCACGACGAAGCCGATCGGGGTTGGCGTCGGGCTTGGACTCGGTCGCCCACAACATCGTCACTGCAATGAATGGTGAGATCACCGCTACCAGCGATGAGCGGGGAACCATGCTGCGCGTCGTGCTGCCGCCCGCAGGATCCGGGCGCCGCTCCGGCTAGCCAATCAGCTTCTGCAGGCGCTCGGGATCATCAGTCTCGATCCAGTCGACCCCGAGCTCGACGAGCCGATCGACCTCGGCCTCCGTCATCGCGCTCGGAGCGATCTGCTTGGTTCCCATCGCGCCGAGAGGGAACAGCGTGTGGGTCCCGATGGCGACGCCCCGCCGATGGAGCCGGCGGACGGTCTCGGCGCCGACCAGGGTGTGCTCCGCGCCGACGAGTCGCGTGCCGAGTAACCGCCCGAACAGGTGGGTCTCGAGGAGCCGCTCGAGCGCGCGCTGTGCGTTCCAGGAGGCGGGCAGCCGCGAGAACAGCGGGCTCGCGAAGTTCAGCATGGTGTCGTCGAAGCAGAACCCGTGCGCGAGCGTCGGCATCGCACGGGACAGCGCCCGCAGCTTGCGC
>JACCQV010000068.1 GCA_013813945.1 Deltaproteobacteria bacterium
ACCCCAGGCCGTGCGGTCGACGATCACCGTGGTGGTCATGCTGCACCTCCTCGGCCGGCGGCGACCAGGCGTGCCTTGCGACGCGCCTCGGCCTCGGCCTGACGGCGTTGATCATCCTCGGTCACGAGATGCAACGGGACCAGAGGCCGCGGTCGCCCGGTCGAGTCGATCGCGACGAACGTCAGGTATGCCTTGGTGACGTAGCGGCGAGTGCGCTTCTGCATGTCCTCGGTCTCGACGCGGCAACCGACCTCCATCGAGGTCCGTGACACGTAGTTGACCTGCGCCTGCAGGACGACGATCTCGCCGACGCGGACGGGCGACAGGAAGTCGAGTCGATCGATCGACGCGGTCAGCACCGCGCCCGCAGCGTGCCGCATTGCGGCCACACCGGCGCAGACATCGATCCACTGCATCATGACGCCGCCGAACATGACGCCCGCGACACCGTTGGTGTGCATCGGCATCACGATCTGCGTCATCACGCAGCGGGTCTGTTCGGGCGTCACCTGGAAGCAGGTTCCTTCGCCGTAAGGTTATTTTCGCGTGCGCTTCGCGTCCGCGAAAATTCCCTTTTCGGCGGCTCAGTCATCGCCCGAGAACCTTACTTCTTCTTCGAAGGAGCGGCAGGCTTCTTGGCAGACTTGGCGGCAGCGATCTTGCGCTTCACGCGCGCCTTGAGCTTCGCCTGGCTCTTCTTGCGCCGCATCTTCAGCGTCCTGCGGTTGTCTGAGCGTCCCATGTGAGTCTCCTTGTGGGGGTCGCTTGTAACAGGGCGACCGGCGGTTTGCTAGTCGCGGCGCGCAGCACATCATCGACCTTGGAGCGTGCGGCGGGGCCATGCTCCTCAGGCACCAGGACGATCGCCGGGGCGAAGGGGCCGAAAACCGCGAGCAGGGTCCGCAGCGCGCCTGCGTGGAGGTGGCAGGGGATCCCGGCATCCGCGAGCACGCGCTCGACGACGCCAGCGTACTGGATCTGGTGGAGGACCCGGCGGGAACCAGACCACGGCGGCGGGCGCGGGCGTCCGCGATGATGTCGAGGCCGATCGCGTCGGTGAGGGACTGCTGGAGGCTGTCCCGGAGAGGGCGGCAGACCACCCGCGTCGCTGCGCGGCGAGGGGCCCGAGACCGGAACGCGGAGGTCCGGCTCGAGCTGCGCCGGTGATCGCGATGCGGCGAGGCTCCACCCGCTCCGACCTGCGCGCATCCTCGCGCTGATCCGACTAAGCTCTCCTGCGCAATGCATCACGGCTTGATCGGCATCGTCGGTGGCACCGGGCTCTACGATCTCGAGGGCCTCACCGAGCAGGAATGGCGACGCGTCGACTCGCCGTTCGGCGCGCCCAGCGACGAGCTGCTGTTCGGCCGGCTCGGCGAGCAGCGTGTGGTGTTCCTCCCACGCCACGGCCGAGGTCATCGGATCCCGCCACACGAGATCAACTTCCGCGCGAACATCGATGCCCTCAAGCGAGCAGGGGCGACCCAGGTGCTGTCACTCAGCGCGGTCGGCTCGCTCGCGCCGGAGCTCGCGCCGGGCACGTTCGTGATCGTCGACCAGTTCATCGACCGGACCATTCGACCTCACAAGACGTTCTTCACCACCGGCTGCGTCGCACACGTTTCGATGGCTCACCCGACCTGCGCGCGGCTGATGGACGAGCTCGTCATCGCGGGCGCCGAGATCGGTGTGCCACTCGTGCGCGGTGGAACGTACGTCGCGATGGAGGGCCCGCAGTTCTCGAGCCTGGCCGAGTCCGAGCTCCACCGCGGCATGAAGGCCAGCGTGATCGGGATGACGAACATGCCCGAGGCCAAGCTCGCGCGCGAGGCGGAGCTCTGTTACGCGACGGTCGCGATGGTGACGGACTTCGACTGCTGGCACCCCGATCACGATCACGTGCGCGTCGAAGATGTGGTGCGAGTCCTCATCCAGAACAGTGGCAAGGCGCGCGCACTGCTCGCCGGCGTGATTCCTCGCCTCGGCGGCTCGAGTGGACCGTGCCCGCACCGCTGCGATCGTGCGCTCGACAACGCGATCCTCACGGCGGAGTCGGCGCGCGATCCAGAGCTCGTCGCGCGGCTCGGTGCAGTCGCGGGTCGGGTGCTGGGCAAGTGACGGCATGAAGGTCGACGGCACCTGGCGGCGGGCGATCGAGCTCGCGCAGGACGGGCGAACCGTCCGTGTGCTCGACCAGCGGCGCTTGCCGTACGAGATCGCATGGGTCGCGCTCACCACGGTCGAGGACGCGGCGATCGCGATCCGTGACATGACGATCCGCGGTGCGCCGCTGATCGGAGCGACCGCTGCGTATGGCGTGGCGCTCGCGCTGGCGGTCGATCCAGACGGTGCCGAACGCGCGTGCGAGCTGCTCGGCGCGACGCGGCCCACTGCGATCAACCTGCGGTGGGCTCTCGGCGAGATGACCGCGGCGCTCGCCGGCGTCGCGCGTAGCGAGCGTGCAACCACCGCCTTTGCGCACGCTGCGAAGATCTGCGACGACGATGTCGCGATTTGCGAGGCCATCGGACGGCACGGCGTCGGACTGATCCGTGACGTCGCGTCGCGCCGCAGCGGGCCTGTTCACGTGCTCACACACTGCAACGCGGGCTGGCTCGCCACCGTCGACTGGGGCACCGCACTTGCGCCGATCTATCGCGCGCACGAGGAAGGCATCGCGGTCCACGTCTGGGTCGACGAGACCCGCCCACGCAACCAGGGTCTGCTGACCGCATGGGAGCTCGCGCAGCACGGCATCGCGCACACCGTGATCGCGGACAACGCGGGCGGTCACCTGATGCAGCGCCACGAGGTCGACCTGTGCATCGTCGGAACCGATCGCACCACGCGCAACGGCGACGTCTGCAACAAGATCGGCACGTACCTGAAGGCGCTGGCCGCGCGCGAGGACCGGATCCCATTCTACGTCGCGGCTCCATCGCCATCGATCGACTGGACGCTCACGAGTGGCGCCGATATCCCGATCGAGGAACGCAGCGGCGACGAGGTCCGGTTCGTGCGCGGTGTCGAGGTCGTACCGGCGTCGACCCGGGTCGCAAACCCGGCATTCGATGTCACGCCTGCCGCGCTGGTCACCGGCATCATCACGGAGCGAGGGGTCGTGGCACCTGCCGCGCTCGCGGCACTGTTTGGTCGTTCATGACGATGCGCCTGCGCGACGATCTGATCTCTGCGGCTCGTCGGATGTCCGACCTCGGGCTGACGCCGGGGACGTCGGGCAACGTCAGCGTGCGCACGTCGTCAGGTCTGTTGATCACGCCCTCCGCGATCCCGTACCCCGAACTTGTCCCCGACGACGTGGTGGACATCCGCGGCGACGGCACCATCCGTCCGGGGCAGCGCACGCCCTCGACCGAGTGGCAGCTCCATCGCGACATCCTTGCAGCGCGTCCAGACTGCGAGGCGATCGTCCACACGCACTCGCTGTACTGCACGACGATCGCGTGCCTGCGCCGGCCGATTCCCGCCATCCACTACATGATCGCCCTCGCGAACAGCGACGAGATTCCGTGCGCCGACTACGCAACGTTCGGCTCCCCCGAGCTCGCGACGAACGTCGTGCGTGCACTCGCCGACGGCCGTGCCGCACTGCTCGCGAACCACGGCATGGTCGCGCTCGGCGACTCGCTCGCTTCTGCGTTACGCCTCGCCGCGGAGATCGAGACGCTCGCCGCTCAGTTCTGGCACGCGCTGCAAGCAGGTGCCCCGGTGATCCTCGATCGCGAAGAGCTCGCACGCGTGCGCGCGAAGTTCGCGACCTACGGCCAGGCAAAGCCGCGCCACCGCCGCGGCTAGAACTGCGCCCGTGCCGCGAAGCTGAGGTGCCAGCGCCCGCGCGGATTATCGCCGAGGTGCGGGCGCAACGGCATCGCACGCTCGAGCGCACCGGTGCCGAACGGCGTGACGACCCGGATCAGCGCGACGCCGATCGAGGGGCGGATATCATCCTCGGTCACGTTGCCCCACTGATTCGTGATCATCCCGGCATCGATGAAGGCGGCCGTCGCCAGCAGCTTCCAGATCCGAAGCTGCGCATCGACACTCGACATCACGCGGATGTTGCCGCCTGCGGGGAGGATTCGGATCTGCTGCGCGTTATCGAACGGCGGGACACCGACCTTGATCACCTCGGTTGCGAGCCGGTCGTCCTCGTAGCCACGCACCGTCGAGTCGCCGCCGGCGAAGAACCGCTCGACCTCGGGCAGCAGCACCGCACCCGCGAGCGGGAAGCCCTGGTCGTAACGCAGGTCGAACCGCAGCACGAGGTGGTCGCCGACCGGCCAGTACCTCGAGCCAGCCGCGGAGACCTTGATGAACGTGTCCTGGCCGCCGAGGTTCGGACTCGCGAACGAGAACTGGCCCTCGAGGCGGAAGCCGTCCTCGGCCGCGAGCGGTGACAGCGTCCCTGCGCGATCGACCCGCTGCTCCCACTCGCCGGTGATTCCGATCGAACCGGTGCGGGTGCGGATCGGGACCTGCGTCTGATCGTCGTCGGCGCCGATCGGCCTGAGCACATCAACGGGACGCTCGCGGAGGCGGAAGTCGTAGTGCACGCCCGCGGTGAGCGCGCGGGCAGGGCGGGGCCCGATCCGTTGACGCTGCCACGTGCGTGCGAATCCGAGGGTGACGCCGTCGGTCGTGATCACGCCGAACCGCGGCGTGTCCTGGCGGCGATGGAATGCGGTCAGCTCGATCTGCGGGGCGAATAGATCCGGGAACACGTTGCGCGTCAGCCACTGCGGAATGCGCAATGTCGATTCGGCTGCGAGCTGGCGGAGCTTGAGCTCGTCGGTCTCGACCGACTCCACCAGATCGACGCCGACCGTGCCGGAGATGTCGAGAGAGATGCCGAGCCCGAACAGGTTCTTGAACGTCGGCGTCAGCCGGACGAACGTTCCGTTGTAGCTGGAGACACCACCCTCGGCCTCGACCTGGGCACGGAAGTCGTAGCGCTCGGTGACCTCGACCACCGCGTTGACCGAGCCTTCGCTCGTGTTGTCGAGGTCGGGCATGCTGATGTTGACGGCCTCGAACAAGCCGGTGTTGCGCAGCCGGCGTGCACTCTCGGCGAGCGCGTCCTTCGTGAGCGGCCGGCCTTCGCGAAAGCCTGCCTCGTCGCTCGGACCGCGTAGCTCGTCGAGGATGATCGAGCTCCGCGTGCGGAAGTTGCCGCGGATCACGATCTTGCCGATCGTCAGCGGCTGGACGTCCGTCAGCTTGTAGACGATCGCGATCCGATGCGGACCGAGGACTTTCGGGACGAAGCCGACCTTCGCGCGCGGGCGGCCGTGGCTGTACAGCCGATCGCGCAGACGATCGCGCGTATCGATGGCCTCGGCCTCGCGGTACTTGAGATTTGCGGCGGTTGCCACGCAGCGGTTGTCGGCGGCCGGGGTCGCGAGCTGAGGCTCGCCATGAAGCGTCGCGAGATCCGCGAGCACCAGCTTGCACAGCGCGCGCTGCTCCGGGGTGACAATCGTGTCGCCCTTGTCGCCGAGCGCGACCTCGACCTGGGTCAACAGCGTCGGTAGGCCCTCGTCGATCGTGTAGCGCACGTGCAGTCCGTTTCCGCGCCCGGCGAGCACCAGCGATGCCGCAAGCGCGGCGCTGTCGAGTGCGGCGGGCTCGGTCGCCGCGCTGACGCGGACGCGGGCCTCGCGGTATCCGGCGCGCCGGTACGTGTCGACCAACGCCTCGACGTCCGCCGCCAGCTGCACCGAGGTCGCGGCGGTCCGCGAGCCGAACAAGCTCGATGAAAACCGGGCCTCGCGGGTGCCGATCACCTCGAGCAGCTCCGATGCGTCGAGCGCGCGATTTCCGACGAACTGGATCGAGCGGACCTGACGGGTCGCGCCCTGATCGATCCGGAATACGATCCGATCGAACGGCTCGAAGCGTTCGCGCGTCCACGTCACGCGGGCGTCGAAGAAGCCGCGACCCTGGAGATAGGCCGCGAGTGCCTTGGCCGACTCGTGGGCCTCGACGTCATCCGCGCTCGCCGCCTGATCGAAGGTCAGCTGCTTCTTGAGGTTGTCGATCGTGACCGCCTCCGAGTGACCCTCGAATACGACCTCGAGCCGACGCCGCTGGTCGATGGTGATCGTGAAGTTGACGTTCTTCGTCCTGCGATCGAACGAGGTCATCGGATCGAAGTCCGTGCGCACGCGGACGGCGGGATACCCGCGCTGACGAAACAGCTCGACGACGGCCTGGATGTCCGCCTGGTGCCGCGTGCGCTTGAACCGGGCGCTGCCGAAGCACAGCCGCCCTTTGCCCACGATGCAGAAGCTGGTGTGGCGGAACTTCGACCGGATCTCGTCGTCGCTGACGTTGTTCGGCTCGCGGTCCGCGATGTTGATCAAACCCGCGGTGTACTCGGGGCCGAGGTGGACCTCGAGCTCGAGCGCGATGCCGGTGCCTTTTCGCCGCTCCTGGACGTCGACCGTGGCTTCGATGAAGCCCTCCTCGCGGAGGAACTCCTCGATCCGTAGCTTCTCCTCGTGGAGGACGCAGGCGCGGTCATGGGGCGACCAGGGCAGGTAGCTGCCAGTGCGCACACGCATGCGCCGGCGAACTTCGTCGTCGAGGATCGGCGAGGACAGCGTGTCGAAGATCGACTGGTCGACGTCGACGTCGACCTTGCGGACCATCGGCAACGGGGACAGATGAATGATGGCGACCGTGCCCGCAGGCGCCTCTTTCAATCCGATTCCTACCAGGTGGTAGCCGAACGCCCCGCTGACCGCGCGGATCTGCTCGCGTGCGGTCTCGGTCAGCGCCTGCTGCCGGGTCATCGTGGGCTCGAGCAACGCGCGGACCGTGGCCCTGGCATCGCGCAGCTCGCCGGTGACGTCGAAGTCGTTCCAGGTCGGCGGCGGTGCGCTGACATCCGTGGGCGCGACCACAGGATCGACTGCCTGGATGCAGCTCGCGGGGTCGAACTTCACCGCCGGCACGGTGTCGTCGTCGCCCGCCTGCGGCTGGGACTGCGCGGTCGAGATCCGCGCACCAAGGACCACCAGCACGACGGCGACGAGACGGATCACGGAATGAACATCCGGTAGACGAGCTTGATGTTGCGGTCGCTGATGTCCTGCTCTGCCGGGTCGTAGAAGTTCTTGCCGAGGTAGCCGACCTGGAAGCTGCTCTTCTGCGATGTCGTGAGGACGGCGCGTGTGTCGATGGTCGTGCCGCGGATCGTCTGCTCGGTGTGGCCGATCAGCCGCGTGTTCTCGAGCAACTTCTTCTCGAGCCGCAGGCCAATCGAGCCAAACCCGATCTCGATGCGCAGGACGTCGAGACCGCTGAGCTCTCCGAGCGAGTCGCCGAGGATGCCCGACACCCAGTCGCCGGCGAGGTCCTTGACGATCTGATCGGCGAAGCCCTGGCTGGGGTTCGTCGAAGGATCGACGCGCGTCGGATCACCGCCGAGGGACTGATCGCCGAGCGAGCGGCGCAGCGACTCCTGGTTGCGGCCGAGTACGAGCAGCGACAGCGTCTGCGACTTGTTGTATCCGGTCGAGGTCTTGAGATCCCACTGCGGGTTGGACAGCGACCCTGAGAATGTGACCGTGATCAGGTGCTCCTGGCCCGAGAGGTCGCGGTAGTCCGGCGCCTCGGAGACGAGGTTGAGCTGCGGGTCGCCGGCCTTGACGTTCTCGGCGAAGTCGACGGAGCCCGATGTGCGGGTGAACCGCGCGCGCGTGCCGGGGAGCCGGAATTCGCCGCGATCGACGCGGATCGAGCCCGACATCCGCGGATCACGCGGGGTGTTCGTGATCTCGATCAGCGGGCCCACGAGATCGATCTTGGCGATGTTGTTGTCGACCTGGAATCGCCGCACATCGAGCGTGAGCCGCAGATCGGCGTTGCCGAGCGTCGGATACTCTTCCCAGAACGGTTTGGCAGGCACGGTGGTGGCGCCGATCGAACGGATCTGATCGGTGAGCGCGAAGTTGCGGAGGTACTTGCCGTCGATGATCGAGATCCTGCCGCGGACCTCGAGGTTCGCGATGTCCGACGCCTTCTCGAGCGAGACGTCACGTGCGGAGACGACGAGATCGAGCGTTCCCGGGATCCGGAACGGGATGTTGTCCGCATCGAGCGACACCCGCAGATTCGCGAGCTCTCCATCGCGCAGCTCGACACTGCCAGTGATGTTCGACACGCTGCCCTCACCATCGATCGAGGCGAGCATGTCGTTGATTGCGAGCATGTACGTCCGGTGCGTGCCGCTGCCGAGCGTCTCGATGTCGATGCTGCCGCGCGAGAATTGGAGCTCGCGGCGCACCCCGCGCGGGATCAGCGAGATCGTGCGGGTCTTCGTGTTGTCCGCCGGTGGATCGAAGATCAGCGTTCCCGAGATCAGCGGCAGCTTGCCCTTGCCCGAGAGGATCAGGTCACCGTCGATCGTCGCGAGGCCACCGGCCTGCGAGATCTTGTCCGGTACGGCGACGAGCAGCATCTTGCCGGCGAGCTTCCCGGAGATCAGCACGGACCAGTTCGCGGGCGTCAACCCGTCGAGCAAGATGTTGCCCTTGACGTGGAGCTCGCCCTTCTCGTCGAGATGCTGGTCGCGCACCTGGAGGATCACGTCCGTGAAACCGAGGCTGCCGTTTGCGAGCTTGATCAAACCGGTCGGCGCTTCGATCACCGTGTCACCGCCGACGGGCCGCACCCGCACGGGATTCTTCGGGTCGAGATCGATCGACGCCTCGAACGCTGGCTTCGCCATGGTGCCGGACACCGAGGCCTTGAGTGCGACGTGGCCCGACGCCTCGTCGAACCGATTGTCGAACAGTGGCGCCAGCAGCGACAGGTCGAGCGTGCCGAGGGCCTCGATCGCGACCGAAGACTCCGTGGCGTGACCACGGATCTCGACGACGCCCGCCGGGGTGGCGAACTTCGTCGTACACGGCACGCGGCCGCCGGTCGCCGTCGAATCCTTGCACGCGAGCTCGACCGAGGAGGGCGTCACTCGCAGCGACACCGCGGGACGGGCGCCCGGCTGCTGATCGATCACGGTCAGGCGTAGGGGGGTGATGCGTCCGTCCGCGCCGCGGTGGTTCACCGTCGCCATCACCTCGGTGAGCTCGACCCACGCCTCCGGCTCCACGGGCTTCGCGGGGAACAGCTCCGTCTTGACGGTGACGGTTCCCGAGACCCATGCCTGCAGCGGCTCGGGGAGTCCGAGCATCCTGGTCAGGTCTGCAGCGACGTCGAGCTCGACGCGCCGGCCGGTCACCGCGAGCTCGACGGGGTAGGGGGCCGTTGTCCCGAGCGTCCCGTTGATCGTCAGGCGATCTGCGAGCGCGCTGCCGCGAATCGAGACGCCCGGCTTGCCGCCGGCCAGCGTGATCGGCTCGACGCGCAGCTGGCTATCGCCGACGAACGCGTTCGCGACCCACGTGCGCAGCAACGTGATGTGCCCGTCGGCCTGCGGAGCGGTCGGCGTGCCGCCGAGGTGCAGAGTCATGCGGCTGTGGCCGCCTAGGACGCCCTTGCCGATGAACTGGTCGAGGACCGCGAGCGGCAGATCGACAGACACTGCGCCGCCGAGCTGCGGGCCCTGGGTCTTCTTGCCAACCTTCTGCCCGGGGAGCTTCGCGACCGTCGCGTCGATCACACCGCCGCCGTCGCGCTTCGCGGTCATCACGATGCAGCTGCCACCTGTCTTCTTCGCGGTCGCGCACTTCTCGAGATCCTCGGGTGCGACGTACATCGCGCGCGGGCGGCACGCAGCGTCATCCTTCTTGTTGACGCACATCGCGACGTCCGAGAACCCTTCGCCCTTGACGTTGAGCTTCGCGGCCTTGACGTAGACCTCCGCGTGATCGAGCCAGTCGAGCGGGGCGCGATTCTTGTCGATGCTCACGCGCCCGAGCTCCGCCTCGACAACGTCGAGTGTTCCCTTTGCAGTCCCGCCGAGCCCGCACATCCGCGACGCCTCCAGCCTGCGGCCCGACAGCACCAAACGCTCGACGATCGGCGTTCCGCCGCCCTCGGGAATTCGCACGCGGCCGTTGCCGGTGAGCTCGCCGCCGAGGCCCTGCGAGGTCATCCGTCGGATCTCGAGGATGCCATCGGAGAACTGGGTGTCGGTCAGCCGTAGTCGATCGAGACACGGTACGCCCGCGAGCTCGGTGTTGAAGTTGATCCGCGGATTCTTGAGCTTGCCCTTGATGATGATGACGCTGCCGCCACCGGCGCTCGTGACGAAGGCGGGCAGATCGAACCGCCTGAGCCAGACGTCGAGGTCCGGGAAGTTCCCCTCGATCCGGAGATCGATGTCCTCGTGGAGGAGATCGATCTTGCCGTCGAACATCGCGCGGCTCTGACCAGCGTCGACATGGACGTTCTCGATGTGGATCGTGTTGAACGAGTCGCCGGTGAACAGCCGGCCCTTGTGAACGCGCAGCGCCGTCGAGGTCGGGGCCGCTCCGAGTGCGAGATCGAAGTCCTCGAGTGCGAACCCG
Source organism: Deltaproteobacteria bacterium (assembly GCA_013813945.1). Classification (GTDB taxonomy): domain Bacteria; phylum Myxococcota_A; class Polyangia; order Haliangiales; family Haliangiaceae; genus JABFXX01. The sequence goes on from JACCQV010000068.1 coordinate 10,497, forward strand.
AGCTCGAAGTCCCCCTTCGCACGGAGCCGACCCTTCAGGAACTTGCCGACGCCCTTCACGATCTTCGGCGTGAGGAACCGACCGACGTCGATCGCCTTGGAGATGTCGATCTGCGCATTCGCATAGTACGGACGCAGTCCAAAGGTCGCTGACAGCTCGACCTCGCCGGGCTCCTTGCCGCCTCGGATCAGCGCCTTGGTCTTCTCGATGAAGCCCTGCTCGTTGACGAGATCGATCCCGCCATGGACCTCGGCGAGCGTGAGGTTCAACGGTGCCTCGCTCGCGCGCAGCGGGACCGCGACGTCGAGGTTCTTGAGATCGAGGCCGATCCGCGGCGATGCGACGAACGGTCCGGTCAGGGTGATCGTGCCGTGCAGATCATCGCCGCCCATCGTGGACTTGATGCAGCTGCGGACCGTGGGGCCGAGGTTCTTCGCGTCGAGCTGGAGGTTCCACGCACCGTCGTACGGCCGATCCCAGTAGCCATCGAGCTCGCCGGTGATGTGGAGTTGCGCACCGTCCTTGCGATCCGGCCGCGGCATCCCCGGAGCGGTGCACGGCACGGTGGTCGCCTGCAGATCGAGCTCGAGCGTGTTCGCGATGTAGTCGCGACGCGCCCACTCCGTCGGCATCTGCCCGAGCCTGTTCAGCTTCACGTCGACGAGAGCGATCTCGTACGACGCGACGCGCTCCTTCGGTGGATACACCTGGGTCGCCGGAGCGAACCCCTCGTGCGGCATGCGGAACGCCGCGCGCGGTCCTTCATCGAGGATCCGCACCGTGCCCTGCGCCGCCTCGACCGCGAGTCGAACGTAGAACTTGGCGACCAGCGGATTGGTCGCATCCATGTAGAGGTAGGAGTCGTTGCGCTTCAGCTCGGGGTCGACGTTGACGCCGAGCAGCCGTGCGGTGAAGCCGTAGCCCACGCGATCCGCGCCCTTGATCGAGTACGGCCGCATGTGAACCGTCAGGTTCAGGTCCTTGATGTGGATGTCGCGGATGTCGAACACCGGAGGGGCGGAGTCCGCGTAGATGCCGGCGCGAAAGCCCGCGTTCTGCCGCGGGTAGAACGCGGTGACGATGCTCACGATCACCCGGTCGTAGTCGTGCAGCGGATAGGGCTCGCGGGTCTCCTCGAGCAGAGCCTCTCCGCCATGGATGACCACGTGCCGGAACACGAAGTCGTGGTTGCCGAAGATCAGCGCATGGATATCGATCTCCGCCGTCACCAGAGAAGTTCGCAGCAGCAGCTTGCGCGGCTTGCGGCGGCTGTTCGGGTCGGGATCGGGCTGGTCATCGGGGGTGCAATCCTCGTTGGGATCGCCGGTCCGGGCCTCGCCTGCCTCCGTGCCGCTGAGCAGCGCGCTGAGTGCGCAGTCGTCCCACACCTTGATGTCGTGAATCTCGACCGGGACCCAGCCTCCGGTCGCGACGGTCTTCAGCGAGCGCGTGGACCAGGAGACCGACCCGATCTCGATCCGTCCGCGCATCCTCTTGTTGAGGATCGACGCGATGTTGTCTCCGAGATCTTCTCCCTCGAACTTCACGCGCAGCACGGCGAACGCGGTGCCCATGAGGAGGAGCACCGTCAACCCGATGGCGACAAGCCACCGGCGCTTACGCCGACGAGGAGACGTGGTCACCCGCGCTCCGGACCGTACCACGGGGCCGGTTTGGCTCCGTTCCGCGGGCCGGCTTGAGGAAACAACGTGCGGTCATTCACGTCGTCGCATTTCGGGATTGTCATCGCAGAGCGAGGCCCGCATAGTGGGGAGTAGGACCGAAAGCGAGGCAACGTAGATGTCTGATGATCTGCCCGAGACTGTCGCCCCCGTCGTCGCTCCCGTTCTTCGGCGCGAAGCGCTGCTTCCCACAGAGCGTAGTCGCGGACTCGGAACGGTGGCGGTCGTATGCACGATGGCAGGTGTGGCCTCGGGACTGGCGCTCGCAACGACGTTGATGGCGATGCAAGTCGCCGACAGCATGTCGACGCGTGCGTGCCCGTACCATTCACCCGCGGAAGTCACGATGGCGAACCAGGAGCACGGCTTCCTGGGGATTCGTTACGTGTTTCATGATGGTGTCGCCGAGATTGACAGCGTGCTGCCGGGAACCCCGGCAGAGCGATTCTCGCTGCAACCCGGTGATCACGTCATCTCGATCGACGGCGACGTGGTCGACTCCGCGAGCGAGCTCCAGGAGAAGATCTACGGCGCGCGAGCGGGCTCGATCCCGACGCTGGTGATCGAGCGCAACGGCGCCGAGCGGACCATCCGCCCGACGCTGATGGCGTGGCCGGCGATCACGTACTAGCGATCGGCTCACCGTCGACGTTGACGAGAGCCTGAACGTCAACGCCACCGTTGACGTTGATTACGTACGCCTGGAGTGGCCGTTGCCCGGAACCAACCGTGCGACCGTGCGCGACCGGGGTGGCACTAGGGATCGCAGTAGCTGGTGCCGCTCTGCGCGCCGTCCTTGAGACGGACGCAGGTCGACGCCGTCTGGTCGTCGCGCTGGAATGACACGACCATCTGGTCGTTGAGGTCCGCGCGGAGCGGCTGCGTCGGACCGACGCTGCCGTCGGGGTTCGCATTCCGGATC
>JACCQV010000069.1 GCA_013813945.1 Deltaproteobacteria bacterium
GATCCGGAATCCCCGGGCAAGAAGCGGCCGGTCGGCCGAAAAACGCGGCCGGCCCCGCCAGCGCGACGAGCGACGCCGGTCATCGCGGGAGAGCTTGCTCGCGTTCGAAGTGGACGCATCTCTCCACACCGTGCTCCGAGCATGTCAGCAACTCGCGGCTGGGACCGCGCTCTCGAGGGGACTGGCCGAGAACGCGGCTTGTTTCGCGCGCGCGGATCGTGATGACTCGCGCCCGCGCCGCGCGAAGCAAGCGGGAGCCGCCCCCGAAAGAAAGAAAGTTCGCGCCTCCGAATGGCCTGATTTGACGCCAAAGATCGGGCATGTTCTGAGCGTCGGCTCCTCCGAAGTCCACGCAATTATTAGCGCGTATCCTTAGAAGCTCGTTGCGTTCGATTTAGTGCGCGAGTGCAAGAACCACGATTTCATCACCGACGATCTGGTACGGCAACGTGAACGGGAAGCGATCGAGGACTGCTACGCGTCGATCGACTCGCTTCATCCATTGCGGAGCGGCTTCCGGAAACCGCAGGACCATCGCGAAGACCGCTTCGAGCTCATCTTCAAGCTCGGCGCCCAAGCCGACTTGCCGCGACTCGTAATAGTCCACCTCGTGGTCGATCTCGGCGACCGCGAGCCGAAGGATCCGTAGCCTCATCGATCGGCGCGAGCGGCTCGCCGGGCGCGAACATGTGCTCGATATTCGTCGAACGTCATCGTCTCGGCGATCCCGGCATCTACCTCGGCGCCGCGACGTTCGATCTCGGCGTCCCACGCCGCGGATGCATCTGGGTCCGGCTCCACGTCAAGGCTGCGGAGGAGCTCCAGCGCGAGCCGTGCGCGTTCTTCGGCGGGGAGCCGGAGGATCTCGGTCAGCATGTCCGGGGCGGCCATCACATCATGATAGCAGACGACCTCGGACCACGAGGATGTTCATCGGGATGGTCCCGATTGTGAATCGTCCCGTCGGGGCCGCAAGTAGTTCAACAGATCAAACCATGTCGTGCACGACGGGTCGTGAACCGGTACGATCGCTTCGATGAAAGCGATCCGCGTTCGCGTCGAGAACGGTCGTATTACCGGCGACGCCCCCGCAGGGCTTCCCGAGGGCGACGTCGATCTATGTCTCGCGGATCCGGACGATGACCTAAGCGACGAGGAGCTCGCGCGCCTCAGCGACGCGCTCGCACGCGGCTTCGAGTCGCTGAAGGCGGGCCGCTTCCGTCTCGCCTCCGATGTGATCTCCGATCTCCGCCGTCGATGACGACCGTTGTCATCGTCAACGAAGCTGAGGAACAACTTCGCGGGATTGTCGAGTGGTGGACCGCGAATCGTCCCGCGGTGCCAGCGCTCGCGCTCGACGAATTCGAGCGGTGCGTGATGCTGCTCGAGAACAGTCCGGACGTCGGTCTCGGATTCCATCGCACTGCGGTCCCCGGTGTCCGCCGACTGGTCATGAAGAAGACGAAGCACTGCCTCTATTACGTGCACGACGTCGACAACGCGGTCGTCTACGTCATCGCCGTCTGGGGTGCGCCGAAGGAAGGTGATCCCGTGCTGCGCGATCCCCGCTAACTGCGATGATCGAACATTGTCGCCACGTGTCTCGTCGGTTGTTCCGGTCGCCGAGCCGTGGTTCAAGCTGCCCGGATGACGTCTCAACCCCGCGAGCGCTTCCATGGGGCTAGAGTGCCCGGATGCTAAAAACAGGTCTGTTCGTGTTCTCGATCGTCACGGCAGCGGCCGCGTGCGGCAAGAAGGAAGGCGACCAGCCCGCCGCTGTCGATAAGCCGACTGCCACTTCCGACAAGCCTGCTGCTGGCGATCCGCCGGCGAAGCCCGCGAAGCCCGCGCTCCCCGTCAACAACGGGACTCCGAGCAAGGACAAGGACATGCTCAACCTCGAGCTCGCACCGATGGGCAACTGGAAGCCCGAGTGGGATGCGGATGCAAAGGTCGCGAAGTGGTCGAACGAGGAGTACATGACCGGGATCGTGATCCGGATCGTCAAGGACAAGCTCGACACCGTCGATGACCTCAAGAACGAAGCGCCGATGATGATGCAGCTCGGTACGGCGATCACGAAGGTCGTCGAGGAGAAGCAGACGCCGATGGGCTGGTACGCGATCGTCGAGAGCGACGAAGGCAAGAACACGACGATGGTCTACATCCAGAAGTACGAGGGCGGCACGCAGATCGTGTGCTCGGGCAACCTCACCCCGCGCAAGGATCCGACCTCGGCCGGTGGCATCACGAAGGAAGAAGTGACCAAGGCCTGCGAGTCGATCAAGGCGAAGTCGTAGCCCCGATCACTGCGCGGCTATGAGGAGCGCCTCGACCTGGCGCGTAACGAGCGGCAATCAGCGAGGCTCGGAGAGCTCCTCACCCTCGGTAAAGAACCGCCGCTCCCCGGTCGTCCGCAAGTTCAGCGAGGGGTGAACCGGCTCGCGGACGATGAAGGCCGGGACCTGCGGCTGGAGCTCGATGATCTCCTCCTCGTCCTCGTCGGTCGCCACGCGGAGGTAGTCCATGAGGCTGCGCCGAGCGATCGCGAACGGAATCAGATCGACGAGTGCCACGGCGATGACGTAGAGCGCGGAGCCGAGGGCGAGGGTCGCGATGCTGTCCGCGACTGCGGCATCCTGGCCGACCACATAGACCGCGTAGGCGTACGAGGCGAACGCGAACGCAGCCCATCCACCGAGCTGAGCGAGCAGCGTCGCCAGCGTCTTGCGGATCACCGGATGGCGACCGTCCATACGGCGGCGGAGCGCGTCGAAGATGATCAGGTTCGAGACGTGGGCCACGAGGTAGCACGCGGTGAACGCGAGCGCGGGACCGAACGCAGCCTCGGTGTTATCGAGGCGATCGGCGACGAACATCAGGCCGGCGAGCCCGAGGTTCGCGACGAGGCCCATCATCACGAGCGCATTCGCGCGCCGGCGACCGTAGAGCTCGCACACCAGGGTAACGGCGACCAGCGAGATCGGGAACGCGAGCACGCCGATCGGAAGCTCGAGCTCGAACGGAAGCGCGAGCTCGGGGAACAGGCTCGTCAGCGCGTACGTGACGTCGATGATCCGGCTCGTACCGAGCATCACCATCGCCGCGGTCGCGGCGACGAACAGTGTCGCGAGCACGAGGAACGTGCGCTCGCGTCGGCGATGAAGGATCGCTTCGGCGAGGACCGGCCGACCCGGATATTCGCCCTGATGGGACGGGAGCACCCAAGCGTCGTCGATGTATTCGGGTTGCATGAGGCACCGAGCGTTTGCACGAGCCGGGCCGCTCCAAACGCTGATGGAGGAGCCTCGGGACCGTGCGGCAACGCGCGATCGTGTCGATGCTGCTCGGCAATCCACTTGCCCGAAACGACGAATCGCGCCGACCTCTTGAGGTGCGGCGCGGTTCAGTCATTGGC
>JACCQV010000092.1 GCA_013813945.1 Deltaproteobacteria bacterium
GCCATCGAGCCGAGACCACCGGCGCCGCCCCACACGAGGATGGGGTCGCCCTCGCCCACGACGTTCGGCGACCAGCCGTGCAGCATGCGATACGCGGTCGCACCGACCAGCATGTACGACGCTGCCGCTTCCCACGTCAGGTGCTGCGGCTTGGGCAGGCACTGGTGATCATGGACCTTGCAGTACTGCGCGAAGCTGCCCCAGTTCGACTCGTAGCCCCAGATCCGCTGGGTCGGCGCGAACATCGGATCCTTGCCGGCGACGACCCACGGGTCCGCGGGATCCCACATGCCGCAGTGAACGACGACGTCGTCACCGACCTTGACGTTCTTGACGTCCTTGCCGGTCGCCCACACGACGCCGCTCGCATCGGAGCCGCCGATGTGGAACGCCTCGGGTTCGCCCTTCTTCTGGCGCGTCTTGATCACGTCGATCGGGACGCCCATCGCGGCCCACACGTTGTTGTAGTTGACGCCGGCCGCCATCACGTAGACGAGGACATCGCGGGGCCCGAGCGCAGGCACCTCGACGGGCTCGGCCACGAAGGCATCACGCGGCTCACCGAACCGCTCGGGTCGGATCAGCTGCGCGAGCATGCGCTGCGGAACGGTACCGAGCTCCGGAACATCACCGAGCTCGAAGAGATCGCGGGACGCGGGGGCGGCGACGCTCGACACGATGCGCAAAGCCTACGCCATCTCGTCCAGTTACTGGGCACCTCACGCCGATCTCGCCCCCACGAAGCGCGCTCACATTGCCGGGAGCGCCCCCGGTCTAACTGGGTCATGGCTACCCCGCCTGTACCCCAGGATGCGACGCACCGTAGCGCGCCTTCGTTAGGGTGCGGATCGTGGCACGTCTTGGCGAGCTGCTCGTCGCGGGAGGGCTGCTCACCCGCGCGCAGTGCGAGCAGGCGTTGCACGCGCAGATCCTGTGGGGCGGTCGGCTGGGCACGAGCTTAATCGAGCTCGGATCGCTCGATCTCGACGTGGTCGCGCGCACGCTCGGTCGCCAGCAGGGTCTGCCCGCAGCGCTCGGCCACCACTTCGAGACTGCCGACACCGATCTCCAGCAGCGCCTCTCCGCTGAGCTCGCGGAGCGGTTCGCCTGCATCCCGTTGCTGCGCATCGAGCAGCGCGTCTACGTCGCCGCGATCCGCCCGCTCGACGACCTGGGTCGCCGACTGGTTGCGGCGGATCTCGCGTGCTCCCCCGACGACATCAAAGCAGCGCTCGCGCCAGAGCTCCGCGTCCGCTACCAGCTCGAGAAGGTCTACCGGATCGCGCGCGACGCACGGTTCATGCGCGCGAGCCGGACCGTCCCGCTTCCGATCCCCAGCTTCGAGATCCAAGACGTCGCGGTGGTGACCACCGACATCGAGATTCCGGTACGCCTCGCGGAGCGGTCGCGGCGCTCCGTGACACCACCATCCGAGCTCCCACGGATCGATCCCGATGCGAATCCGCACGCGCACGTCGAACAGGTGTCGCTGGGGCGCGCACCGACGAAGCGCGCGTATGTCCCGACGCTCGGCACCGCACTCGACCCACCGGCCACCTCGGTCGGGCGGGTCACGCTCAAGCGCCTCGCGATCGGCACCGACTCGGTCCCGCGCGACCCCGCCGATTCCCGCACCCGGACGCGTGCGACGACCCTGAGCGACGCGACTCGCGCGATCCGGCGGAGCATCGATCGCGAGACGATCGCCGAGCTCGTCGTCACGACCGTCGCCCGGTTCGTACCGACCGCGGAGGCCGTGTTGTTCCTGATCGTTCGTGGTGACATCGCGCTCGCGACCGCCGGCTTCTCGCACCGTACCGAGGACCTGCCCGAGATCGCGATTCCGCTGAACCAGCCGGGCCTGATCTCGACGGCCATCCAGCGCAACACCCTCGGTCGTGCAGCGTCCGACGACCTCGGACCGATCGACTACCTGCTGCTATCGACGCTCGCGATGCCGGACGGTGACCTCGCGGCCATCCCGATCTCGATCGGCGGGGACGTGATCGGCGTGATCGCGGTCGCGACGAAGTCGGCGATTCCCACCGTCGTCGCAGATTCGATCATCACAGCCGCAGGCTCCGCATTCGCACGGTTGATGCGCGACGCGAGCCGCTAGTCCCAATGCTGGTCAGTTAAGGTCGTTCGTGCACGTGCACGTGTCACGTGCTCGTACACGTCCACGATCATCGGCAAAGCTTGCTCAGCATGCCGACCACCCGGACCAAGAGCAGCTTGGCCGCAGCCA
>JACCQV010000099.1 GCA_013813945.1 Deltaproteobacteria bacterium
CTGCGGCGTCAGCATGATCGAGTGGACGAACCGTGTTGCGCTTCATGCGGTAGAGCGTGCGGGGACTGACGACTCGCACGGCAATGGTCATCCGATGTGATCGAATCGATCTCGGGATCGTTCCAGACGTGATGCGGTGCTTGGCGAAGCCTGTCGATATTGTCTGGGGTGGGCAGCACGAACAGGTCGAGGTCTTCGGTCGCTCGGATGACGCCATGAAGGTTCAAAGCAACTGCGCCGAAGACAGATAGTCGACGCCCTTGGTATTTAGCGCCTGGATGACGAGCAAGACCTGATCGAAGGGCTCCTCCATGAGCGTCAATGTACCGTGGTCACCGCGCCCGAACAGGACGGTGTCGTCCCGCGCGCCCAGGAGCGGCCACAATGACCGACGCGGTGCCCCCTCATGGCGAGTGTCACGCGAGCGTGTGCGCTGGCTGCACGTACCGGTGTGTTACGTACTCGCCTGCGCGATTTCGTGGCTGCTGGTGGCGCGACATCGAGCGGAAGGCCTCGCTTCAGAAAGAGCACGTGCCTTACCGCGACGAACAATCCGCACCTCGTGATCGTGCGGGATGATTCCGGGCGATGTACTGCTCCTCAGATCGACAACATCCGAAGCCATGAGGCGACCGATCTCGTGCGTCTTGCAGCATGGTCTCGAGGTGGTCCCTGACGGGGGGGTGGGTTCGTTGGCCATGGTGCGCGTCCGGCGGGCACCAATCCTGCTTTGTGGCCGCCGGGGCCCGTGCTACTGAGCACACGAATGGAGCGTGGCAGTGCGAGCGGGCGAGAGGAGCGGTCCCTGCGAGATCGTCTCAACGCGGTCCCGGATCCGGTCGCTTTGCTCGAGGGGATCTTCGCGAACGCGCCCCTCGCGCTGCAGATCTTCGACCGTACGGGCCGATCGATCCTGACGAACGGCGCGTTCCTCGCCCTGTTCGGGTCGGAACCCCCGGCAAGTTACAGCGTGCTCGATGACGAGATCGCGCGTCGGTCCGGCATCCAAGGTTTGATCGAGCGCGCGTTTCGCGGCGAGACGATCACCGTTCCGACGACGTGGTACGACCCCCGGCTCCTCGGGAACGAGGAGGTCACGCACGGTAACCTCGTCGCGATCCAGGCGACCTTCTTTGCGTTGTGGGACTCCGAGGGCGCCGTGGGTCACGTTGCCGCGGTGTTCAAGGATCTGACCGCCGAGATGCACGCGCGGGATCTGCTCGAGGCCGAGCGGGATCTGATGACACTCATCATCGAGCAGAGCGGTGATGGGATCGTGGTCGCGAGCCAGGATGGGGTCATCGGCATGTTCAATCCCGCGGCCGCGCGCCAGCACGGTGTGCAGAAGCTGTCAGTGACGCCCGACGAGTGGGGACGCGTCTACGGTCTGTTCACGGAGCAAGGGGATCCGTTGCCGCTCACGAGCACGCCGCTTTATCGAGCGCTGCACGGCGAGAAGATCGAAGGGGAGCGGTGGCGGGTCCGCCGACCCGATGGGACCGTGCGAACGCTGTCCGGAACCGCGTCACCGCTGACCCGTCCCGACGGAACACGCGCCGGCGCGGTCCTGACCACCCGGGACGAGACCGATCGGATCGCCGGGGAGCAAGAGCGCGCAGAGCTCCTCGCGCGCGAGCGAGCCACGCGTGCCGACGCCGAGCGCGCCAACCGTGCGAAGGACGAGTTCCTCGCGATGCTGGGGCACGAGCTCCGCAACCCTCTCGCGCCCATCAGGACCGCGCTCGATCTCCTGGACTTGCGCAGCACCGATGCTCCGAGCCGGGAGCTTCAGGTGATCCGCCGCCAGGTCGACCACCTGACCAGGCTGGTCGACGATCTCCTCGATGTTTCACGGATCACGGGCGGCAAGATCGAGCTTCGCCGGCGCAGCGTCGCGATTGACAGCGTGCTGCAGCGAGCGGTCGAGATGGCGAGCCCGATGCTCGAGCAGCGCCGCCAGCGCTTGACCGTCGACGTCGCGCCAGCGGATCGGATCGTGGTGAGCGGCGATGCGGATCGGCTGGCGCAGGTGTTCTCGAACCTGTTGACGAACGCGTCCAAGTTCTCGCCGGCAGAGGCCACGATCGCGCTGCGCGCATGTCGGAGCGGTGCGGAGATCGTGATCG
>JACCQV010000105.1 GCA_013813945.1 Deltaproteobacteria bacterium
CGTCGAGCCTCTCGTAGTCGAGCATGCCGCACCTATCGGCTGTGTCCCGGCTCGGTTGCCTGTTCGTGGACGTGAACGTGCACGTGACACGTGCACGTGCACCAACGACCTTAACTGACCAGCATTGCAACTAGCAGCCGCGCCACTGAGCCGCGCAGCGGCGAGACAACGTCGTCTTACCGGCTGACGTCGAAGATCTTGAGCGGCTTCTCTTTGCCCTTGAGCGTCGCATCCGGCAGCGGCACCAGCTTGAACCGGTTGCCGAGCTGCGACGCGGTGTACTCGGACACCAGGATCTGACCCCCGGCGGCGATCCCGCACAGCCGCGCGCTGATGTTCACGGTGTCGCCGATGACGGTGTACGACAGCGACTTCGAGCTGCCGACGTACCCCGAGACGAGCGGCCCGGTATGGATCCCGATGCCCATCGCCAGTGGCACTTCGCCGAGCGCTGCCCGGTGGCGATTGAGCTCGTCGAGGACGTCCATCTGCTCCACCGCGCATTGCACGCAGCGGATCGCGTCGTCGGCGTGGACTGCGGGTGCACCCCAGAACGCCATGATGCCGTCGCCCATGAACTTGTCGAGCGTCCCCTCGTACTTGAAGATCGTCTCGACCATCAGCTCGAAGTACTCGTTGAGGAGCTCGACCATCTTCTCGGCCGTGGTCGACTCGCTCATCCGCGTGAACCCGCGAAGGTCACTGTTGAACACGGTGGCGATCGGGACCTGGATGCCGCCCTTCTTGATGTCGAGCTTGCCCGAGATGACCTGCTCGGCGACGTTCGGCGACAGCAAGCGGGAGAACCGCTCGCGCGTCATGATCTCCTTCTCGACCTTGAGCGCGAGCATCGTGTTCGAGATCAGCATCGCGACCTGATTACCGACGGCGGTGATCAGCTCGAGGTCCTTGGGGCCGAACGAGGCGATGGTCTCGGAGTCGAGCCACAGCGCGCCGATCACCTCCTGCGAGTGGAGGAGCGGCACGACGATCGCGCTCGAGATCCGGTTCAGAAACACGGACTTTCCACCCGACGCTGCGAAGTCGGAGCTCGCGTCGTGGGTCAAGACGCCAGCGCGCTCCTTGACGACGTGGGCGAGGATCGTCGACGAGACGTTGATCGGAATGTTGGCACCGTCACGGCGGCGGTGGGCGTGCGGCATCAGCGAGCCGTCGGGTTCCTTCAAGAGGATCACGCCGCGGTCCGCTGCCACGAACCGGAACAGCGCAACGAGGATCTTCGCGAGCAGCTTGTCGATGTCGCGCTCGAGGCCGATCTCGCGCAGCAGCTCCCAGGTGATGCGAAGGCGCTCGTAATCCAGCCGCAGGGCGGCGGTATCGCGGATCGCCTCGTCGAACGGGACAAACTCCTTGCTGAGGGCAGCGACCTGCACACCGATCGCGCGCTTCGAGTTGTCGAGACTGACGAGATGCGGCGGCGGTTGCGGGACGGCTGCAGAGACCCCCGTGCTCCGTTGCGCGACGGCCCACTGGGGCGGCGCCGCTGCGGGGTTTGCTTCGCGCTGGACCACGCCAGGACACGACGGCGGCAGGGGGAAGAAGAACGGAGTCGTTCCATCATCGTAGCGAAGCACCGTGTTGCCGAGGCGGATCTCGTCGCCGTGGCGCAGCACGCGGACGCCCGCGACCCGCTCGCCGGACACGAACGTGCCGTTCATGCTCCCGAGGTCACGCAGGATGGTCGCGTTGCCACGGTGTTCGATGACGCAGTGTTCCTTGCTGACGATCGTATCGAGGAGCTGGATCGTGTTGCTCGGATGGCGCCCGACCCCATTGACCGGGCCCAGCTCGATCGTCTGCTTGCCTTGCTCATTCTGGAAGATGAGTCGCGCCACTGGAGTCCCCTACGGTACCGCGACGCAGGATGGCGAAGCCCTCCCGGGCTGCGCGAAAACACGAGGGGGGGACCGCGTTCCGAAGTCCGACAACTACCCCCGATCACCGGGGACGCGGACACCGCCAACTAGTGGTACGTTCCTCCGGATGGAAGAGGACGCGGTACAGTTCGAGTCCGGCACGGGCCTGACGACGCTGTTCGAGGGCGAGTGGGCAACAGTCCGCCGCCTCCGCAAAGGCAAGCTCGTCGTCACCAACGGTCCCGATCAGGGCAAAGAGATCGAGATCAGCAAGCCGCGGGTGACCGGCGGCCGCTCGATCATCAGCGATCTCGTCGTTCAGGACAAAGCGGTCTCGGGCAGCCACTTCGAAGTGTCGGCGCGTGACGACGGCTATCGCCTCCGCGACCTCAACTCGCGCAACGGCATCTTCGTCGGCGATCTGCGGATCCGGGAAGTGTTCCTGCGCCCCGGAACGATCTTCCGGATCGGCCACACGAACATCCAGTTCCAGACGCTGCAGGACGTTGTCGAGATCGAGCTGTCCAAGAAGGACCGGTTCGACGCGATGCTCGGCGCCTCGCCGGCGATGCGCGAGATCTTCGCGCACCTCGAGAAGGTCGCGCCGAGCGAGCTGACCTGCCTCATCACCGGCGAGACCGGCACCGGCAAGGAGATGGTCGCGCGCGCGCTGCACAACGCGTCGGGCCGCAAGTCCAAACCGTTCGTCGTCCTCGATTGCGGATCGATCCCACGCGAGCTGATCGAATCGACCCTGTTCGGCCACGAGAAGGGCAGCTTCACCGGCGCCCACGCAATGCACGAAGGCTGCTTCATGCAGGCCAACGGCGGAACGATCTTCCTCGACGAAATCGGCGAGCTCGATATCACGCTGCAGCCCAAGCTGCTGCGCGTGCTCGAGCAGCGCGAGATCAAGCGCGTGGGCGGCGATCGCACGCACTAGGTCGAGGTCCGCGTGCTCGCGGCCACGAATCGCGACCTCCGCGAAGATGTCAACAAGGGCACGTTCCGCGAGGATCTGTACTTCCGGCTCTCTGTGGTCCACGTCGAGCTGCCGCCGATGCGCGAGCGCCGCGAGGACATCCCGGGCCTCGCGAA
>JACCQV010000113.1 GCA_013813945.1 Deltaproteobacteria bacterium
GAACACGGTATCGCAACCGACCATCGCGTCGAGCAGGCGCGCCGGATCCGAGAGGTCACCGCGGACGGGCTCCGCACCCACTCCACGAACCGCTGCGGCGGCAGCGTCGGAACGGGCGAGGGCGCGCACCGCGAGCTGTCGACCGGCGAGGGCCGCAATCAGATTGCGCCCGACGAAGCCCGAGCCACCGGTGACGAACACTCGCTTCACGGCGAGGAATCTACTAGGTTCGCGACGCCATGGGCACGGAGCCGACCATCGTCCACGCCGACGGGCGCGTCGAATTGACCGCACCCAGGGAGCTCGAGAAGTCTCCGCTGTACAACGAGGACCTCGCTCCGATCCCGGTGGCGAAGCGTACGTGGTCGACGTGGGACTACGCGGCGCTCTGGATCTCGATGGCCCACTGCATCCCGACGTACACGATGGCTGCGAGCCTGATCGACAAGGGGATGAGCTGGTGGCAGGCGCTCGGGACGATCTTGCTCGGCAATCTGATCGTGCTCGCACCGATCCTGCTGAACTCGCACCCCGGGACCAAGTACGGGATCCCGTTCCCGGTCTTCGCGCGGGCCGCCTACGGCACGGTCGGCTCGAACCTGCCGGCGCTGATGCGCGCGTTGATCGCGTGCGGCTGGTTCGGAATCAACGCATGGATCGGCGGCTATGCGCTGCAGACGTTCTTTGTCTCGATCGTGCCGGCGTGGCGTGATGCGCTCGGCGAGCTCCACGGGTTCCCGGTCACCCAGTGGATCTCGTTCCTGCTGTTCTGGGCGCTCAACATCCTGATCATCTACCGGGGGATGGAGCTCGTGCGAAGGCTCGAGCGGTTCGCTGCACCGTTCGTGCTGGTGATGACCGCGCTGCTGGTCGCGTGGGCGATCTGGAAGGCGGGCGGCCTCGGACCGATCATGGAGAGCAGCGGACGGCTGGGGACCAGCGAAGAGTTTCTGGCCGTCTTCATCCCGTCCCTGACGGCGACGATCGGCTTCTGGTCGACGCTCTCGCTCAACATGCCGGACTTCACGCGCTACGGCAGATCGCAGCGCGAGCAGGCGATCGGGCAGATCGTCGCGTTGCCGACGACGATGACCGTGTTCGCGGCGATGGGAATCGTCATCACCTCGGCGACCTTCCTGATCTACAACCGCACGGTCTCCGATCCGATCGAGCTCGGCGGTCTGTTCGACAACCGGCTGATGGTCGGCGTCGCCATGTTCACGATCGTGATCGCGACGCTCGCGGTGAACATCGCCGCAAATGTCGTGTCACCGGCGAACGACTTCGCGAATGCGTTCCCCGGCAAGATCGACTTCAAGCGTGGCGGCCTGATCACCGGGATCGTCGGGATCGCGATGATGCCGTGGGAGCTGCTCGCGAACGCAGACCGCTACATCAATGGCTGGCTCGTCGGCTACTCGGGGTCGCTCGGCTCGGTGGCCGGTGTGCTGATCGTCGACTACTGGATCTTGCGTAACAAGGAGCTCGACCTCGCCGCGCTCTACCGACCCGATGGGGCGTACCGCTACTCCAATGGATGGAACCTGCGGGCGGTGTGGGCAACGCTCGCCGGGGCCGGCATCGCGCTCCTCGGCGCGTTCTGGGAGCCGATGAGGCCGATCTATGACTGGTCGTGGTTCGTCGGCTTCTTCCTCGCTGGTGGGATCTACTGGGCGCTCATGCGGGGTCGCATCGCACATGCTCACCGCCCCCAAGACTCCGTCGAGAATCCTTCTCGCTGAGCAGCGGTCGTGTAACTCTGAAGGGGTGAGTCGAACGGCGACGCGAGACCGCTTCATCGCGGGGTCTCGGTTCGGTGACTACTCGATCGAGCAGGAGCTCGGCATCGAGGAGACCGGCATGGTCTATCTGGGGCGCCACGTCGTGCTGCCGCGCCAGGCCGCGATCAAGGTCATGCATCCCGGCGAGACGTGGAGCAAGACGGTCGCGGTGCAGATGCTGCGCGAGGCGTGCCTCGTCGAGGCGCTGTCCCATCCCGGCATCCCGCGCGTCTACGAGTGCGGCGTGCTCCCCGACAAGCGGCCGTGGACCGCATTCGAGCACATCGACGGTGAGTCTGTCGGTTCGATGATCACCGAGACTCCACTCGCCGTCGCAGACGTCGTCGTGCTCGTCCGCGACGTCGCCGACATCCTCGATCACATCCATCAGCGCGGTCTCGTGCTGCGTCAGCTCACCGCGGAGTCGCTGATCCGCACGCCGACCCGCCGCTTCCCGTTTGCGATCCGGCAGTGGGGGCACGCGTGCACGCTGGACGCAGGCGGCAAGGCCCAGATCGATCCGCGCGATGATGTCCGGCAGCTCGGCAAGATCGCGTTCCGCGCATTGACGGGGTCGCGCGCTGCCACGAATGCATCGACCACCGATCGATACCCGGCTGCACCGCGCGATGTCGCCGCTCTCGTCGACAGCATGCTGTCGGGTCAACGCGGGCTCTGTCCCTCGAGCGCCGAGGTCCGCGATCGCGCGAAGTGGCTGTCCGACACGCTCGAGCTGGTACCCGCGATGGACAAGCCGCGGTGGACGCCGCCCCACGGACTCGACGACAAGGTCACGAACATCGAAGAGGCGATCACCGGCTTCACGATCCGGATCGCCGGTCGCACGCCGACCCGCTAGGGTAACCGCTAGGGTCTCGGCGGCGGGGTCGGTCAGCCCCGTCGACAACCGTTCCATGCCGCGATCGGCGCAAGCCCGCGGGATCAGCCAGCTCCCACGAGGCACGTGCCGTGCACGACTGCCTCGGCGTGGAGCGCTACCTACCCAGCCATCGCGTCGGTCAGTACCAGATCGAGCGCGAGCTCGGTGCCACGCGGACCGCAGTGGTCTACGAGGTCGCTCACCTCGTCCTGCCTCGACGCGCCGTGCTCAAGGTCGTGCACCCGAGGAACCAGCCCCTGGGTGTGCAGCTGCTGCGCGAGGCGTGCATCGTCGAGGCCATCCAGCACCCGGGCGTTCCCGTGGTCCATGAGTCCGGCGTTCTCGAGGATCGCCGCCCCTGGTTCGTGCTCGAGCAGATCGACGGTACCAACCTCGCGGAGCGCATGGCGCGTGGCCCGCTCGATCCCACCGAGGCTGGCGCGATCGTCCGCGACCTCGCCGAGATCCTCGCCCACGCACATCGCCGCGGCATCCTCCACCTGGGATTGCGGCCCGATCGGATCGTGCTCACCCCGAAGCGCCAGTTCCCGCTGTGCATCTCGGACTGGAGCGACGCGCGGACGCATGACGCCCCTGCCGTGGTCGCGATCGCCGGCACCAGCCCGTACCACGCGCCCGAGCTTCGCCGCGGTGATGCGATCGACGATCGCGCCGATGTCTTTGCGCTCGGCGTCATCGGCTACATGGCGCTGACCGGCGTGCGGCCGTTTCCCACGGGGTGCACCGTCCACGTCCCAACGCTCGAGCGCTGCCCATCGGCGCCGCGCGAGCTCGCGGGCTTGATCGATCAGATGCTGGCGTACGATCGCTTCGATCGCCCGAGTGCGGTCGAGATCCACACCGACCTCGCCGAGCTCGTCACCGACGTCATCGATGTCGTCGAGCTGCCGGCCGCCGCCGCGCCCGTCCGGATCCGCAGACCCAAGTGGACGCCGGCGATCCCGATCTTCACGACCGAGCTGGATCTCGATGACCTGCTGCCGGTCGGAGTCGACGAGGGCTGCAGCTAACGGGTCGCGACGGGGCGCTGCAGTTGCTCGCGGCTGTCCCGGATCGCGGCGACGGCGACGGGATTGCGAACGATGGTCGGGTTCGCCTTCGCGATCTCGTCCACGGCGGTGTAGACCTCGCGCGTCTTCTCGCGCCATGGCGTGAGCAGCTCCTGCATGATCGTGCGTCGCGTCTCGCGCAGTGCGTGCGCCTCGGGGGTCGCAACGGCGTTCGCCGTCACGGTCTGCGTCATCCGGTTGATCATCACGTGAAGCAGCTGCGCCTTCGCATGCGTCGCCATGACCTTGGTCACCGGATCTTCCGCGGCCGCGACGACCTCGTCGAGCATCGCGAAGCTCGGTGCAGCGGTCTCTTCCATCGCGGTGATCGAATCTTGACCGTCGATCAGCTTGAGCTCGGAGAACCTCGCATCGGCGATGCAGCTCGCAAGCGAGATCCGTGCGCTGAGCGCCTGGAGCAGATTCGCACCACCCGCACGCTTCGCGATCGCGTGACAGCGCTCCGGCGTCTCGGTCAGGTTGATCGGCGTCAAGTTGACGGCGGGGGTCGCCGGCTTCTGCGCGACCGGCGCTGGCGTGGTCGCGCTTCGTTGCGCGGCAGGCGGTTGCGTTGAAGTCGCCCCCGGAGCAGCGAACGCAGCGGGGGCGAACAGGCTCAAGGAGATCAGGGCTGCAACGGTACGCATGCCCGATAGGTGTGCAGTCGCCGTGCCTTGCGCGTTCCCGCCACGCTGCGCGCCTTCGCTCGGCTGCCGCCGAGGTCGGGGAACCGTGAGAGACTGGCGCCTCCGTCATCATGACCCGTCACGCTGGACCGCCGCCGTCGCAACCACGACCTGCACCACCGCGCCGCCCGGGACGCAAGCGCCGGGTCGTGATCGCGATCGTGCTCGTCGTGCTCGTGGCGATCGCCGGTGCCGTCGCAGGTCTGGTGATCGTCACGCGGCTCGAGACCGGCGGATGGAAAGTTCCCGAGGTCGGGGACATCGAACGGATCGTGCAGATCGCTCCGCGTCAGCCGGCACGATCGATCGTGCTGGAGCGCGGTCCGGTCGAGCTCCGCCCCGGCGATGACGACTCTTCGAAGGGCATCTCGAGCGTCCTCGCGAGCGTGCGCGCGAAGGCCGCGGCGGCGAAGGCTGCGCCTGCGAAGGCGGGTGCGCCCGTGAAGCCCACGCCCGATCCCTTGCGACCGGTGAAGCTGCCGGGGTGGAAGGGCAGCGACAAGGGATGGAAGCAGGTCGTCAGCTGTGTCGCGAAGCTGTTCGAGCCGTTCAACGTGACCGTCACCGACCAGGCGCCGGCGGATCGCGACAACATGGTGCTGGTCGCGGTAGGTGGACGCGCCTCGGATATCGGGGTCACCGATCGCCGTGTCGGCGGACTTGCTCCGTTTCACGGCGGCGTGATCGCGAGCCCCGTCGTGTTCGCGTTCAGTACGGCGCTCGGCAACGACGTCCGTGCAGTGTGCGAGACGATCGGCATGGAGGTCGCGCATGCGTACGGCCTCGATCACGGGTACCTGTGCAGCGACGTGATGACGTACCTCAAGCCGTGCGGAGCGAAGCGGTTTGTCGACAAGGATGTCCGCTGCGGAGAGCTCAAGGCGCGAAATTGCGAGGGCGGGGAGCCGACGCAGAACTCGTATCGCCGGTTGCTTCAGGTCCTCGGACCGCGACCGGCGGCAGCCGCTCCGCCTGGCAAGTAATCCGAACGAGGGAGCCGTAACGTGAAGGTCGAACCCGCTCCGACCTTCGAGTCGACGGCGATCCGTCCGCCGTGCAGACGCGCGAGGGCAGCGGCGATGTAGAGCCCGAGGCCATGTCCACGGCCCCCCTGCTTGGCCCGATGGAAACGCTCGAAGATGTGCCGGAGATCCTGGGGGGAAATCCCGACCCCGTGATCGCGCACGGAGACGCAGGCTGCATCGGTGTCCGCATCGACGATGACCTCGATCCTGCGATCCTCTCCGCCGTACTTCACGGCGTTGCTGACGAGGTTGTCGAGGATCTCGCGCGCACGCTCGCGATCGAGATCGCACACGGCTCGCTGGCGCACCGTCAAATCAATGACGTGATCGGCAAACCCGACTCTCCAGTCCTGTGCCAGCTCCCCGACCAGTCCGCCGAGCTCCACGGGGCTGCGTCGCAGGGTGACGCGGCCTTCGACGACGGATGCGGCATCGAGCACCGAGACCACGAGCTCGTCCATCCGCTCGAGCTGACGCTTCAACGTCAGCAGGTGTTTGCGCTCGAAGTCGTCGACCATGGTCGATAGCAAGAGCTCGACGTTCAGCGTCGCGACGCCCAGCGGATTCTTGATCTCGTGGGCGACCCAGTTGAGTGCCTCTTCGCGTGTCTGCGCGAGGTTTCGGGTGGTCTGATCCGAACGGGCCCTCGCGACGGGTTCGACGAGCTCGCCGACCACGCGCTGGATCGTCTCGAAGTGGACGGGCTTCTGTACGAACCTGCTCGCGAGCTCGAAGCCAGCTGGCCGGATCGCACTGAGCAAGATCGTGGGTACGCCGGCGAGCCCTTCGGTCTCGCGGAGCGCGAGCAGGAGCTCTACTCCGGTCATCCGCGGCATCATCTGATCCGTGACGACAAGGTCGGGTCGCGTTCCGGTCGCGGCGGCGAGTGCCTCGCGCCCATCGTGGGCACGCGCGCAATCGTGACCGACGAGCGCGAGTGTATCGGACAGTACTTCGAGATAGGAGTCCTCGTCATCGACGAGCAGGATCTGCGCCATGTTGCCTCTGGGCTACTGCCTTGCACTTCCGGACAAGGCACCGGACGGACGGACCTGCGACATCACCCGCAGCCCCCTCGCTGTGATCTCGAACTCGCGAACGGCACTGTCGAAACCGCTGTCACGCATCTTCAGCACCGACACCCAGCGCCGCATGACACCGTCCAGCTCCAGCTGCCGGAGCAGGAGGAGATTTTCTGCCGTGACCGCGAACGGCGTGGAGCTGAAATCGACATCGAGGCCCACGAACCTCGGAACCTGCTTGATGACGAGCGTAGTGACTCCAGCGCTCCGCAGCTTGAAGGCGAGCGCCGGCATCAAGCGCACGAGTCGATCGGGATCATGAATGGAGTGTTCGATCTCGCCGATGCCATCGATCACCAGCCGCGCTGCTCTGTGTTCCTCCACGAGCTTCAGGCACTCGTCGAGTGCTTCATCCGGGTCGATTTCGCACGGCGGGAAGTAGCGGAACACGAGAGCACCTGACTCGATCACCCGGCCCATGTCGAGACCGACGTTCTTGGCGCGCGCGACCAGCATCGACGGCGCCTCGGTGAACGAAACGAATACCGAGCGCTCACCTGCTTGCGCGCCGGCCGTCGCGAAGTGCAGCGCCGTGAGGGTCTTGCCAGCGCCCGTGGAGCCGGTCAGCAATGTCGACGAATGACGTGGTAACCCTCCGCCGAGGGCCTGGTCGAGCTCGGGGAGGCCGAACATCGCGCGCGCTGGACTGGGAACGAAGTCTGCTGTCCTCGGCACGTCGGCTTCGAGCCGCGGAACGATGTGGATACCGTCGTGATCGATCCGCAGGTGATGTTCACCGAGCAGGTGCGGTCGACCGCGCAGCTTCGCGACCTAGATGCACCGGGATCGCCGCTGGCCATGTCGGCGGAGAGAGATCGCGATGATGCCGTCGAGCGTCGTCGCCTCCGGCCGCCTGGTCAGCTCGTCGAGGTCGTACTCGGTCGTGAACAGTCCAACGCAGCTGTGGGCGAGCAATCCGACATTGATCTCGTAGAGGAAATCGCGGAGCTGACCGTCGTTCGACCAGACGTCACGAACGGCCCTGAGGCCATCGAGCACGAGCAGGCTGGCTCCTCGCTCGCGCACGGTGGAAAGCAAGATCTCTCTCGTCTCCTTGGGGCCCTTCTTCACCCACGGGTATGCGTTCAAGAAGAAGACCTCGCTGCCGATCTTCTCCTGGTCGAAGAAGCTGAGGGAGCGAAGATCGTGAACCAGCTTGTCGTGTGACTCCGAGGTCACCGTCGCGATCACGACGTTGTCGCCAGCGGCGACGCGCGCAAATGCGATCTGGCTGGTCAGGACGGTCTTGCCGGAGCCTGGCGGCCCCGTGACGATGACCGACTGTCTCCGGGGCAATCCCCCCCCGAGCAGCTTGTCGAAAGGGGCGATTCCGGTTGCCATCACGTGGCCCTCCTTGGTGCATTCGATCCCGTTTGATCGACCTACTTGGAGTTAACTCCGGTCGTCGACTCCGGCAACGAGCTTTCTCGCTGCGAACAATCACTTCGGCGACGAGCTTTCTCGCTGCGAACAATGCGCGCGGAGCCCCACACACCAGCGAAGCCGAAGTCTTCTGCAGATCGGCCTTCGTTCCTTCCGTGGCAGGACAGACATGCGCTGTCCAACATCCTCTGCTTGCGCGCGGGCGTCCGGAGCACCACGTTGGTGGTGACTGCTGTCCAGGTGATTCGTATGAAGGTGTTGATCGCCATCGACCGATCGGAATATGCGGAGATCGTGCTCGAGCATGGTCTCGATCAAGCTTCGCGGTCAGCCGCGGACGAGATCCACGTCGTGACGGCGGTGGACGTGGATGCGCCGGACACCGATCGTGCGATCGCCGATGGCTGGCTGGAGGCAGCCGTTGGCGACCTGATCGAGACGTTCCGGTGCGAGCCTCGTACGGTCATGCTGCACGTTCGGCGTGGCCAGCCAGCGGAGGTCATCGCAGCGCTGGCAGATGAGCTCGTCCCCGACCTTCTGGTGATCGGCCGGTTTCACGTGCCGTCGGCCGCCGAGGCCATCTCGGGACTGGTCCGGTGCCCGACGCTGGTGGTCGGCATCGATGGCCACCTGCTCGAGCCGCAATGTCCGGAGTGCGAGCGGACGCGGCGCGAAAGCGATGGCGAGGCGCTGTTCTGCGCGGCGCACGAAGGTGATCGCCTCCCCGATCTCGTGAGCCGGCTGCCGCGGTTGTCGCAGCTCGGAAGCCGGCTCTGGTAGGAGCGACTAGCTCCCCGTGAAGCCCAGTGTCGCGCGCGCGGCGGCATGCATCGACGTCGGGACGCCGTGCTCGTCGCGCACGAGGTGCGGCCGATCCTCCACGAACGGATCGTCACCGTCCTCTGTTCGCCGGCATGCGAACAGTGTGAACAGCGGTGCCGCACCCGCACGCGGGATCACGTTACGCGCGCGGATCACCGAGAGCTCGGCCGCCCGGCACGCTGCCTCGGCACGCGCGCGCTGCACCGTTGGAAAGCAGAACACGAACCGGCCCGCCTCTGCGAGTGCGGCGCGGGCCGCGATTGCATAGTCCCGGATGTCGCCGCGCAGCTCGAAGCGCGCGTGTGCCTTCTGCGGATCAGCGGGGACGACCCCCTCCGAGACGTCCCAGTACGGTGGGCTACCGGTGACGAGATCAAATGTCTCGGCGAGGCGCACCTCGCGGATGTCGCCGTGGATCGCGCGGACGCGATCCGCGAGCCCATTTCGCGCGATGTTCTGCTCGAGCAGAGCGAAGCTGATCTCCTGCGCCTCGATCGCGACGAGCGTCGCCGCAGGGGACCGCCACAGCGCGATCAACCCGACGGAGCCCAGGCCGGCTCCGAGATCGAGGATCCGGTTCGCGG
Source organism: Deltaproteobacteria bacterium (assembly GCA_013813945.1). Taxonomy (GTDB): domain Bacteria; phylum Myxococcota_A; class Polyangia; order Haliangiales; family Haliangiaceae; genus JABFXX01. Next base: position 9,314 of record JACCQV010000113.1, read on the forward strand.
CCGGCGCGAGCTCGATCGCGTACCAGCCGGTCAGCAGGTCGTCCGTCGAGTGCCGGTGACCCTTCTTGCGTTGCGCGATCGACCAGCCGCCCGTGAGCGCGTCGATCGTGACCTCGTCCGTGACGTCGTCCGTGACCTCGTCGGTCACGTCACTTGTTCGTGGGGAAGCCGAGGTCGACGCCGCGGTGACGCGGATCCGGCCACCGGGAGGTCACGGCCTTGGTGCGCGTGTAGAACTGCACGCCATCGCGGCCGTAGATGTGGAGGTCGCCGA
>JACCQV010000124.1 GCA_013813945.1 Deltaproteobacteria bacterium
ACGAGGCGCAACGCCAGGTCGAAGACGCGACGCGGCGCGCGGACGAAGCTGCGCGTGCGGGTGCGAGTGGCTCGTCGACCGCCGACCAGCGAGCGCAGGGGGCGGAGCAGAAGCTGGCGCAGGCTCAGGCCAAGCTTGTCGCACTGCAGAAGGAAGTCGACGCCGCCGAGAACGTCCGCTCGTTCGCGGCCGAGACGGAGCGCGAGATCGCGCAGTTCCAGCGCGACCTCAAGGAGGCGCGCGCGAAGCTGACGCAGATGACCCTCGAGCGCGATCGCCTCGCCGGTGAGCTCAAGGATGCGCGCGGCGATGACGACACCACGAACCGATCGGTTCCGGTCGTGCGCGACGCCAAGGCGGCCCGGCAGCCGTCCTTCGATCCCGACGCCACGTCGATGGCCGACCCAGCGCAGTACGCCGAGATGATCTCGCGGTCCACCGACCTCGACGCGAAGCTGCAGAAGCTCGAGCGTGAGGACGCCGCGCTGCGCAAGCAGCTTGCCGACACCGAAGAGAAGCTGCGTGCCGCGATCGATCGCGATGACGACAGTGACGCGGAGTCGACGCGCACCGGTTCCCAGCTCCCGATCGCGCTCGCGGAGCACGTCAGTGCTCTCGAGGAGTCGATCGATTCACTGCGCGCGAACATGCGCGCGGCGAGTGACGAGACAGCGACGATGGAGCAGACCCAGTCCGTTGCCGCGATCTCCGACGCGGTCAGCGCCGCTGCCGAGCACATCGAGCGTGCACGTGCTGCGATCCGTGCGCTGCAGGCCGCGATCGGGATGTAGTCACCTGGCCTGCTCGGTGTGATCCCGGAGGAAGCCGAGGCTGTTCGGGACACGGGCGGCCCAGAACTCGAATGTGTGGTGCCCGGGACCGATGTACCAGGTGTGCTCGATCTTGCGGGCGACCAGGATGTCGTGGACGTGCTGCGCGCCGTTGTGGAGCAGGAACTCGTCCTCCGTGCCCACGTCGAGGTAGAGGGCAGGGCGGTTGGGCTCGACCTTCTCGACGAGCACCGCCGGATCGACTGCACGCCACCGCGCAACGTCGGAGCCGAGCAGGTCGCGCATCCACGAGCCGAGTCCACCGAGCTTGCCGCCCCACTGCGAGACATCGTCGAGGATCGTGACCTTGCCGCGCTCGTACGGAAACGGACCCGAGTACAACAGCGCGTCGACCCCGGAGTGGCTTGCGGCTGCTGCGTAGAGATCGGGGTGCCGCATGCCGAGCTGCAGAGCGCCGAAGCCACCCATCGAGAGACCCGCGATTGCGCGGCCCTCGCGCGTTGCGATGGTGCGGTACGTCCGATCGACCCACGCGACGAGATCCTGGGTGATGTACGTCTCGTAGCGACTGTGCTTCACACAGGTCTGCAGCCGCGGCTGCTCGGGAAACAGCAGGCCGGCGCCGCGCTTGATGCAGGCGTCATGATCGATCGGCATCTCCGAGTCGACGTAGAAGCCATTGTCCCCGTCGGGCATCACGATGATCGCCGCGAGCTTCAGCGAGGCTGCCGCGTCGGCGATGTTGCCAGCCTCGGTCCAGTCGGTCTCCTTGCCGCCGAGGCCGTGCAGGTAATAGAAAACGGGAAACCGAACCTCGGGTCTGTCGGCGTATCCCGGGGGGAGATACACGACGACGTTCTTGCTGACGCCGAGCGCCGCGCTCGCGAACCGTTCGTGGACCACCGCGCCCTTTGCGTCGAGGACGTCGGTGCGGACCGGCTTGTCCGCGACGGGAGGCGACGGGGCGCTACTGCCGCACGCGGCCAGCAGGGAAGCCACGCCGACGAACAGGCTCCGCGACACGCGGCGACGATAGCTCGAAACGTCGGTTACCGGCACTCGGGGGCCACGACGACCGAGCCTCAGGTCGCGTGATGTAAGCAGCAGACCGGTGGCGCAAGCAGATCAAGCTCCATGTACTATTCGATCCGCGGTACCTGAAGTTTCTTGAGAGTAGCGACCGCCCCCGACCGGTGGACAGATGCTCTGACACCATTTGCACGACGAACACGCCAGAAGGAGCCTGCATGTCAGGTACGGACCCAGCACACGTCGAAGCCTTGACGCGCGTACAGCGTATGTTGAAGGAGACGTTCCGGCTTCGATACGTAAACGTGAGCTCGTCCGGGTCGAAGATCACGGTCGAGGTCACTCCAGAAACGACGTTGCTCGACGTCTTGCCACCGGAGGACCTCACTGTCATCGAGCGCACCAACACGCACGCGAGCGGATGGTGCACGTTCCAGGATGGCACCTCGTTGTCGTATTCGGAGAAGCTGAGCGCCGTCTTTCTCTACGCGCAGATTTGGCTCGGCAACACGTACCTCCGCAACGGAGTCACGCTCCACGATGGTGCCCAGATCGTGGACGTCGGCGCAAACATCGGCATGTTTTCGCTTGCCGCGAGCAAGAGGTGGACGGGACTGAAGGTGCTTGCGATCGAGGCCGTACCGACCACAGCACAGGAGCTCCGGCGCAACCTGACGCACCACGGAATCGAGTTCGTCATCGAGCAATGTGCTATTGGGGCGCGCAGCGGCACCGTCGAGCTGCTGTCGCGCCCTTGGGCGCCCAACATCGCAGGGCGTGCAGATGTCGTGGGCGCGGTGAGCTCGATGCACGAGTTTCGCGCCGAGATGTTCCGCAGCATGAAGCGGGTCGCAGCAACGCGCGCGTTCGACACGATGGTTGACGGCTATACGTTCCACGGATCCGACGTCGAAAGGATCGTCGAGATCTCACTGCGCGAGCTCGGCGAGAACCTCGAGAACCGCGAGCTCACCGATCGGCCGGACGAGAAGATCATCTGCCAGTCGCGAACCGTGGACGAGATCCTCGACGCGCACGCAGTCGACACGGTCGACCTGCTGAAGGTCGACGTGGAGGGTGTGGCCGCCGAGGTGATCATGAGCATCTCGCCACAGCGGTGGAAGACGATCCGGCAGGTTGCCATGGAGTGCGATCGCGAGGTCGAAGCCGTCGCGGAGCGCATCCATAGTCATGGCTTCGAGGTCGTCCTCGGTCCACGCTTTGGCGGCGATGAGGTCGGCGACTTCGCGAGCGTCCATCTCTATGCGAGACGACCGACGGGTTCGGACACGCCACAGATTCTCGATCACGGCAAAAAAGTGAAGATGTCTGGGCCAGGCTATCTGGACCCCATGGCGGGCCTGGTCCTCCAGACGCTCGTCCATGTGAACGCCGACGCCGTGAAGCGCCGCTACGCCTCCGCGATCGCACGGACGGTTCAGGGTGCCTTGAATATCGGGACACCCGGCTCCATTGCTGTTGTCATGCGGAAGTGAGCCCCGTCACGACCGATGCCGACGATATTTCGGCTACCGGCATTCGGGAATCGCGGCGGGGATGGGCGACTGCATCGCAGTCGATGCGTCTTGATCGGCGGCAAGCGTGACGTCGCCCCAGCAGCGCAGCTCGCCCGCGATCAGCGCGCACGATGTGCGACCCGTGCGGGCGACGCTCGAGGTCCCGGCGAGCGCAGGGAGCTCGACCGGCGTGGTCGACGCATCCTCCGCGGTCGTGCCAAGGAGACCGCCACCACCACCGCCCCAGCAATGAACGGCACCGGACGCGAGGCGCGCGCAGCCACCGCGCAGCCCGACCGTGACCTCGGTCGCCGGGCCGGGGAGCGTGACCTTGACCGGCATGTTCTGATCGCCGGTCGCCACGCCGAGCGCTGCGAACTCGTTCGAGCCCCAGCAGTAGACGTCACCGTTCGTGAGCACGGCGCACGTGTTGCGCACGCTTACCGCAACGTGGACGGTCGGACCGGGGAGGGGCACCGTGATCGGCGTGGGTCGATCGACGTTCGTCGCGTCGCCGAGCTGGCCATTGCCGTTCTCGCCCCAGCAGTGGAGCGCGGTGCCGGAGATCGCGCAGGCGTGCCGGTTCCCGGCGACGAGCCCCACCGGAGTTGCGATCAGCCCACCGACCTGGACGGGGTTCTCTGACGGCACGGTCAGCGAGTTGCCGAGCTGCCCGGAGCTGTTCTGGCCCCAGCAATAGATCTGGGTCGCCGTGCGCGCGCAGCTGAAGTCGCCGCCCGCAGCGGCCTCGAGGATTGGCGGCAGCGCGCTGACGAGGCGGGGTGTGAGGAAACGATCGACGCTCGGGCTGCCGATCCGGCCATCGCTCCCACTCCCCCAGCACGCGAGCTTTCCGACGCCCCATGCGCATGTGTGCTGCTCGAACGCGGTCACGCCTTCGACGGTGAATCCAGTCGTGATCGCCTGTGGCGTCGCGCTGCCTCGCAGTGTCCCGACACCGAGCTGACCGTGCTGGTTGTAGCCCCAGCACCTCAACGCGCCGTTCGAGACGGCGCACACCGAGCCTTCGCCGAGCGCGAACGAGCTCACCGCACCGAGCCCCGGGACCACGAGGGGTGTCGTGATCACCGACCGCGTGCCGCGTCCGAGCTCGCCGTACTGGTTCGAGCCCCAGCATGCGAGCGCGCCGCCATCGATCGCGCACATGTGCCAGTAGCCCGGCACGACCTGCGTGACATTCGTGAGGCCTGTGAGCTCGGGCATCAATGCGAGGTCGAGCGAGAACGGACCAGCGCCCCAGCAGGAGAGCTTGCCGTCGGCGAGCTGTGCGCAGGTCTGACTGTTACCGGCGCCGACCGCGACGGCATCGTCGATCGCGACCCGAGCCGGTGTGTCCCGGGTCGTGAAGTCGCCGATGCCGAGCTCGCCAGAGCCGTTCGAGCCCCAGCACTGGACGGCGCCGGACTGCTCGACAGCGCACGTGTGCGCGCCACTCGCGGAGAGGTCGCGCGCGGAAGCGAGCCCGGCGACCAGCGTCGGCGTCGAACGCTCGATTCGATCCGCGAGCCCGAGCTGGGCACCGGTATTCCGGCCCCAGCACCGCGCTGCGCCCGCGCTATCGATCGCGCAGCCGTGGCGATGGCCGAGCTCGACGCGCTGCGCACCCTGCGTGTTCGCGATCAGCAGCGGGACGGCGGAGTCCACCGGCGTGATCTGCCCCAGGGCGGAGAATCCGTTGCTGCCCCAGCACAAGACCGACCGGTCGCTCTGCCGGATCATGCACGCCGTGTGGCTGCCCGCGGTGATCGCGACCGCTCGCTCCCCACCGAGCATCACCGTCGACGGACCCTGACCGACCAGGCTGCCGTTACCAAGCTGGCCCCGGTCGCTTGCGCCCCAGCAGCTCACGCCTCCGTCGGCGAGCCGCACGCACGTGACGTCGCGCCCTGCGGAGACCTCGACGGCGGGCTGGCTCAACGGGACCTTCGTGGGAGTCAGCACCATCGCCGGACCGCCGGGGAGAGCCTGTCCCTTGTCGTTGATCCCGAAGCACCAGACATCGCCCACCTGATCGACGGCGCACGTGTGCTGGCGTCCAGCGCCCGCGGAGATCACCGGACAGCCGGTGTACGCATCCGCCGTCGCCGCGTCGGTGTGCGGATCGAAACCGACGCGTCCGCACGCCGTGAGGGTCAGCGCGAGCCAAAGACCTCGCACGAACGCTCAGCGCACGATGGGAAGGACGGCGATCGCCTGGATCGTCGTCGCGCGGAACGACAGGGCGATCTTGATCAGGCGCGCGACCTCGTCCGCGACGAGCGGATCGAACGCGCCCAGGCTCGCGAGCGCCTCGCGGACGTGAAGTCCGATCGGGGACTGGACCTGGCCAAAGCTCGACAGCAGGTCGCGCAGGGTCGGGGCGGGCGGATAGATCTCGAGGCCGGTCGCGACATCGACCTTCGCGAGCTTGCGTGCTTCGTCGAGCGCCGCGTCGAGACCGCCGATCTCGTCGACCAGCCCGAGCTCCTTCGCCCGGGTTCCCGTCCACACGCGACCCTGAGCGATCGGCAGGACGTCCTCGAGCTTCTTGTTGCGACCTTGCGCGACGCGACCGACGAACGTGTTGTAGACGGCCTCCATCGACGCCTGGATGACCTGCTTCTCCTCGTCATTCCACGGACCGAGGCTCGCCATCATCGTCGACCGCTTGCCGCGGCCCATCGGGAACGTGTTCACTCCCACCTTGGCGAGCGCGCCGGCCGGAGCGATCTTGCCGCCCACGACACCGATCGATCCGGTCAGCGTGTCCGCGAGCGCGAAGATCTTCGTCGCGGGGCTCGCGATGTAATAGCCGCCGCTCGCGGCGACGTCACTCATCGAGACGATGACCGGCTTCTTCGCCTTGAGCTGCGTCACTGCCTCCCAGATGAGCTCCGAGGCTTGCGCGCTGCCGCCGCCGGAATCGATGCGAAGCACGACGGCCTTGACGGTGTCGTCGGCCGCAATCGCGCGGATC
>JACCQV010000137.1 GCA_013813945.1 Deltaproteobacteria bacterium
GTACTCGAGCGCGGCATCCTTGGCGCTGACCACGGCCGCCTTGACCTGCAGCGCCGCGGATTTGATCGCCGCACCGATGGTCTTGAACAGCTGGAGCTGTGAGGCGAGATCGTAGTCGATCACCCACTTTGACCACTGGAACCGCAGGGTATCGAGCATCCGCCCGATCCGTGCGCGCCAGCCGTCGCTGCCGCGTCCGAGCACGTCGATGTTTGCCGACGGCGTCGCGTCGAACGTGACCCATCCGGCGCCTGGGAAGTAGACCTCGTCCCACGAGTGCGCGTCGCCGGCACGCACCGCGACGTAGCCCTTGTATTCGTTCCACTCGCCACCGAGGAAGCCGTTGACCTGGCGAACCGGGATGCCGTTCGCCCGCGCGAGGATCGCGAACGCTGACGCGAAGTACTCGCAATGACCTTTCTTGCGATCGAACAGGAAGAAGTCGACCGGCTCCTGCGTCCCAGGATCCTCCTGAACGAGCGTGTACGTCAGGTTCGTGGTCAGCCAGTCCTTGATCGCGACGGCCTTGTCGTAGTTCGTCGTCAGACCGCGCGTGATCTCGAGCGCCTTGGCGCGCGTGCGCGCGGTGATCTCCGGCGGCTGCTGGAGGTAGACCTCGTAGCCCTTCGGTACCGGACCGCTCGCAGCGCGCAGCGTCTCGGGGGGCGGCTTCGAGAGATCCGACCACACCGAGTAGTGGATCGTGCTGCCGTGCTGGAGCCGGATCTCGTCGTTGCGTTCTGCGCGATACTTGCGCCGGATCACATGCGGGTACTCGACGATCCGCGGCAGGCCTGCGCCGAACAGGACATCGGAGTCGAGCGGGTCGAGCCAGATGTCCTGGCGAACGAGCGTGCCAGCGAGGGCGTCGATCTCGGGCGCGGAGAGCAGCTTGCCGTCGTACGCGAGGAACCGGCGATCGCGGCTCGGGCTGGTGTCCTCGTTCTGGACGTTCAACGGAGCGCTCTTGCTCCGCGTCCAGTTTCCCTTCGCATAGCGATCGAACGCGACCCCTCGCCAGTGGATCTGCGGCGCATTGCGGCCGCCGAACTTCGAGTCGATCTCGACACGCATCACGATCGTCGGATCGTTCTTGATCACGCCGTGGCCGCCGAGCTGCACACCGTCGGAGAACCCGGCGAGCGTCAGCCCACCGCGGCTCTTGAGGAAGAACCCGATCCCGACCCGGGGCAGGGCGAGGAACAGCGCGGCTGCACCGAGGAACACGCCGATCGATAGCAGGCCCGTTCCGACGAAGAACCGGCCACCGACGATCCGCTTCGAGTCGAGAATGCGGCGGACCTCGACGCGCTCGCTCGCCCGATCGGCGGCGTGCTTGACGAGGAGGTTGTCCTCCATCTCGCGGCGGAGATGGAACAGTGTCATCGCCCACGTGGACGCCACGACGAAGCCGAGGAAGAACAGACCGTAGGTGAGCTCGGGATTGAGCACGGATCCGGCGACCAGCATCAGGAAGGCGAGGAGATACAGATGCTGCCAGTCGCGGGCAGCCTTGCGATTGAAGGCCTTGGTCACCGTCAGCCAGGTCAAGAACTGCGCGCCGACGCCGAGGAAGTCGCCGGTAACGATCGCGGTCAGCACCGAATAGGCGAGCGCGAGCACGCTCGCGGCCGTCCATACCCACGTCCACTTCTCGAACTTGATCCGCGGCGGCTCCCACCACCACGAGGCGATCAGCAGGCTCAGTCCACCGAACGCGATTCCCCCCGACACACCACCGCCGGTCACCATCGCGAGATACGCGAATCCCACCATCAGGTAGGTCGCCGTCTTGTGCGCGACCGCGAACCTCATACGTCCATCACCGTCGTTGCGGTCGGCCGGTTGGCCGCCGAGACACTGCGCGGTGTGATCAGCACGCTCTCCACCTTGGGCGGCAGGGGCGTGAAGGCGACCTCGTCCGAGACGTACGGCAGGAGCGCGAGCGCGCGCGCGATCTTTGCTTCGTGGATCCGACCCACACCGGCAGGAACGTGCAGCCCGCGTGCGCACAGCTCGACGGTCCAGCCGACCTCGAGGTAGCTCGCCGCCAGGCTCGCAGCGACGCTGATCGCGCGCTCGACCGCCGAGACCTGCGTCTCCGCGGCGGGCGTCAAGGCGCCATCGATGACGGCTTCGCGAACGGCTTCGGGTAATGCGTTGTCGACACCGATCACGACCTTGCGCGACAGCTCGTCCTCGTACTCGCGCACCAGCAAGCGCCCGGTGCGCGCACTCGATCGCCAGTGGACGTCGCGGCGATCATCGCCGGCCCGTCCTTCACGGAGGCCGAAGAACTCCCCCCGCCGGCCGAGCCGGTTCGCGGTGGTCTCGCCCCGGCTCGTGGTCTTGGGAGCAGGGCGGGGTACCGCGACCCGCGCGGGATAGACCAGGATCTCGAGCGGCGCATCGACGTCGCGCGACTTGCGGAACAACGCGAACGGGAACTTCGTGGCGAGCCGATATCCGGTCAACGTGTACGCACCCCGCCGCGCAAACGTATGGCGATAGCTGGTGCGCTGCGACTTCGCTGCGGGGATCTTGAGGAAGTAGCACCGCTTGTCGATCGGCGTGGTGCCGACGAGATCCTCGACCTCGATCGAGAATGACGCGCGCTTCTCCTTCGCGTTCTGGATCACGACCTCCATCAAGAATGGCGCGCCCGCGAACACGCGCGGCGGCGGCCGGCGCTCGACCTTGAGCTGCTTCAGCGTCATCTCCGAGAGGATGCCGGAGGCG
>JACCQV010000138.1 GCA_013813945.1 Deltaproteobacteria bacterium
CTCCGGTTGCGGCCAGTCGCTGTTCGACTCGCGCGGCGATACGGACGGCGGTTCTGGCGGCGAAGGCGGCGGCGGTGACGGTCCGGTCGCGAACATGTGCCCCGCGGGCTGCATCGGTGACGCCGCAGGCGACTTCGACGGCTCGCCCGCTGGTTCCACGGGCCGGTGGCGCTACCTCGACGACACCCGCTCGCGCGCATGGACCGCGATGACGGCGACCGGGAACGTGTTCACCGGCGCTGCCAGTAACAAGATCACGACGTGCGCCGAACAGTCTACGGCTGGTTCATGCGGTCGGCTCCCGGGCGCGCTACTCGTCTCGTCCTCCGGCGCGATGGCCGTCGCGGATCCGGCGCTCGAGTTCACGGTCACCGCGGACCAGGTCATCCAGCTGACGCTCCAGGTCCACGTTCCTGACGGTGCTGTCGCGCAAATCGTCCGGGTCTATCGCAACAGCCGCGAGGACGTGCTCGCGACCACGACCGCGATGGCGGGCGTCACCCTCGAACGCATGATTCCGATCGATGCGCTCGCCGGCGATCGCTTGCTCGTCGCGATCGCGCCCGGTGCGAGCGGCGCCGCGGACGTCGCGCTGCACCTGTACGTCAGTGAAACGGGTGCAGTGTTCCCGTCGAACTGTCAGCTCGCGCTCTCGTTTTCCGCCGTCAGCGCTGCAAACGCCAACGCGATCGAGGACCGGTGCGGGAGCGGCGACGCCACGTTCCGTAACTTCACCGCGGACACCAATATCCCGCCGCAGCTCGTCGCGGGTCCGTTCCCCGAGCACGGGCTCTCCGCAGAGATGCCGGGCGCCGACCTCTACTACCTGGGCCTCGGGACCGTGCCCAGGGTCGGCGATACCACGACCCAGATGTGGGTACGGCACGATGCGTTCGTCGACGGGAACGGCGCGTGGGTATTCTCCGACGAAGACCTCGATGCGGGAGGCGGCCTGGCCATCGGGATCTATAACAATGGCGGAGTACGGACGCTCGAAGCAGTCACGTGCACCAACCCCGGTCCGCTGATGTTTGCGCGCACCCTCGCCCCGTGGCCAGCATCTGGCGGGTGGCACTTCGTGCGGGTCTCGCACACGAATGGCATCGTGTCGCTCTGCCTCGATGGCCAGAGGGTCGGCAGCTTCCCGGCGCCGGCCGGAAGCTTGCGGACGACGTACGCTCCACGCTACGGCCGCAATTCGTTCGGCCTGCCGAGCGGCGCGTGGTTCGATGGCGGCCTCGACGACATCCGCCTGTTCAACACCGCGCTGCCGTGTGACTGAGCCGCACGGATCGAGTTTTCGCCCGCAGCGAAGCAAGGGCGAAAATAACCCTGCGGCGAAGGAACCCCTTTAGCGGGTGAGTAGAGCCTACTGCACGATCGTCGACACGCTGCTCTGGCTGACCTCGGGTAGCAGGCGCGCATTGTCGCGACGCGGCTTGATCTGCAGGACCCAGCTGCCACCAGGCAGTGGCTTCATTCCGAGCTGCTCCGCCGTCTGCAGACGTTCCGCGACCGACGCCTCCTGGCACACAGCCTGAGTCACCGCGACCACCGCGGGCGGTGTCCATGCGGCGATCGACAGCGCGAGCTCGACGTTCTGCCCGAAGTAGTCGAGGCGGCCGGCCTGCGTCAGCGCCATCATCGGACCACGGTGCACGGAGATCCGGCAGCGCAGTCCCGTCGTGACCGGATCCGCATCGACCGCCGCCTGCAGCGCGAGCGCCGCGTCGACCGCCGGTCCGGGACGCTCGAAGCCTGCCAGCGCGAGGCCTCCAAACGTCTTGACCAGGGAACCGCCGTACTCGCGCGCGAGCGCGCCCACCAGCTCGAAGAAGCGCGACGCGACGGGGAACGCCTTGCTGTCGCCAAGATCGTGAAACAGTCGCTGCGCATCGTCGACCTGCGCCACCACGAGAGTTGCCTGGGTGACAGCCATCAGGCGGCCCGGAGCGAGCGCCTGATCGGGAAACAGATCGCGGAACGAAGCCGTGGCCATCACGCGCGCAGCGGTCAGCGCAAACGCACGATCACCCGCGCGCTCGACGCGGATCACGACCTCGCGCGGCTCGGGATTGAGAAGCGTGATCAGCTGGTCGCCCGCGGTCATCAACGCAACATCGGCCGGGGCACCGAGCGTGATGTCGGAGCGACGGACTCCGCCCTGTGCGGTCACCCGGATCTCGTAGCTGCGCGTCAGCTGTGGGCTGCGAAGAACGTAGTAGCCGGCGGGCAGCGAGAGTGCGAGCGCGAACCGCTCGTTCGGAGCAAGGCGGACCTGCGCAGCGACGTGCGGAAAGTTCGCCGGGCCACCCATGCAGAACGTGCGGGTCTCGATCTCGCGAACGTCGGGTGCGGCGCGGAAGGCGAGCTCGATCGCGCGGCTGAAGTCGACATCGAACCCGATGTTGCACGTCTTGCAGCTGGCGTGCTCCTCGATCTTCGCGAGGGACTCGACGACGGACGATGGGATCCGGCACGACGGGCAGATCACGTCCCACACCATGCCGAGGACGCCGAGCTTTGCCGCGTGGAGGGCGGCGTCGATCATGGCTTCCTCGGGCACGCCGAACTTCGCCGCGAGCGCGAGGGGCCGGATTCGCGCGACGTCCTGATCCGACGCGTGGCCCAGGTACGAGATCAGCGCCTCGGCCGCACGTGGTTCGACGCCCGAGGTCATCAGCTGCTCAGACGCACGCTGGATCCGCTGGCGGGCGGCAGGGGACAGCACGATCTCGGGATCGATCGGATCGATCTCGGGGTTCGGACCGCCGACGAGCACGCGATCGATCCTGCGGTAGACGGTCTCGAGCTTGCGCCGGTACTTCACACCGATCTCGAAGCGCGCGAGCAGACGCGCGATCCAACTGCGCGGCTCCATGCGGATCGTGCTGCGCAGCTTGGTCCCGCCACCGGCGAGCCGCTCGAGCTGGACCTCGGCGACGTACCAGTGCAGCAGACCGCTCGTGAACACGCGAAGCACGACGTAGCGGCTGCCCTCGATCCACTCGAAGGGATGTTCCTTCCATTTCATCGCGAGTCCTGCGACGCGCTGGTGGCCGGTCGTGTTCGGTTGTGACGCGATCTTCGCCTCGGTGCGGACCGACTCGATCTCGTAGCGCACGGGCTCGAGCCCGGTGGCACGGTTCATCTTCTCGGTGTTCGAAACGAATGGCCACAGCGCGTCGGGTGGCGACTGGAGCTCCCACTCGAACGAGTACGTGACGACCTTCGACTCGTTCCTCACCGGCGGCGCCGGGTGCGCTGTGATCAGCGCCGCGACTCCGTTACACATCTGCTCGAGCTCGGTGAGCACCTCGGCCGCATCGGCCGGGCGATTGCGCGGATCCTTCTCGAGACACCGAGCGACCAGGTTGGCGACGGTCGGGCTCGCGTCGAGTGCGATCGTCTCGAGCCGCGGCGGAGGGTCGCGAAGCTGCTGGAGGATCACCGTCATCGGATTGTCGTCGACTACCGGGAATGGCGGACGCCCACTGATCAGCGTGAACAGGCAGCAGCCGAGTGCGTAGACGTCGGTGGCCGGTGTGACCAGCGTGCCCTGACACTGCTCGGGCGCCATGTACTCGGGCGTACCGAGCACCGTGCCCTCGCGCGTCGCGCCGTCCTTCCCCTGTGCGCCGGCCACTTCCTCGGCGATCCGCGCGATCCCGAAGTCGCCGAGCTTGACGAGCTGACCGAGCGGCGCAGCCTCGAGCTCGAGGCCCGCGCGCACGAACATCATGTTGTCTGGCTTGAGATCGCGATGCACGATCCCGAGTCGATGTGGCTCGGCGAGCGCGCGGCAGGTATCCGCGATGATCTCGAGCGACAGCCGCTCGGGAAGCTTGCGCATTCGCTTGAGCGCCGCGCCGACGCTGCCACCCAGCACGAGCTCGAGCACGAGGTAGTGAGTGCCGCGATCCTCGTTGAGATCGATGTAGTTCGCGATGTACGGGCTGCCGACCTTCGCGAGCACGCGCGCTTCCTTGCGGAATCGGCGCAACAGATCGGCGTCCGCCGCGATCTCGGGGCGCAGCAGCTTGAGTGCGACGTTCGGGCCGCCCGCCGTGTCGCGCGCTTCCCAGACCTCGCCCATCGCACCGACGCCGAGCTGGCGGACGAGCTCGAACCGGCCGATCACGGCGCCGACGGAAGGTCGAAGCGAGCGGACTTCGTCATCCTGCAGCGTCGGCCGCCCCAGCTTGCCCGCCGCTGCGCCGTGCAACCGCGTGACGAGCTCGCTCATCGACGGACGTGCATCGGGATCAGCCGCGGTCGCCTGGCCGATCAGCTCTGCGATCAGAGGATCCGCGGTGCGCCCCGCGGTGGATGCGAACAGCGAGAGCAAGATGCCGATCGAGTAGACGTCAGCGGCCCCGTCGATCTGTCCATCGGTCGCGTCGGGCGAACGGCAGCGCTGCGCCCACGCGTGCGGGCTCGGCCGCGTATCGAGCCCCGTGAGCTCGATCCGCGGGCGGTCGCCGGAACCGACCCACACGGCCCACGGGTGGAGCCGCCCGTGGAACACGCCGATGTGGTGCGCAGCCGCGAGCGCGCGTCCGAGCTCGAGCAAGATCCGCAGCGCACGCACGAGATCGATCGACGACTGCTCGATCAGCTCGGCGAGCGGAGGAAAGCTGTCGCCTTCGAGCACGCAGACCGGAGGCGTGAGCTCGAGCCCGAGTACCGGCCGGATCGCCGGATGATCGATCGCGCCGATCGTGCGGACGCGCTGGTCGAGGTGAGTCCACCGCGGCGAGCTCGGCCCGAACGCGAGCTGATGCAGCTCGACGAGACGCTCTCCACGACGCGCGAGGACCGCCACGCCATCGGGACCCGCGCCGAGCTGGGCGAGCGGAACGAAGGAGTCGTCGTCGCCTTCGGTGGCGAACAACGCTGGCATGGTCTGATCCACCGTCCCCACTGGACGGCAGCATAGCCCATGCGCACTCAGTGCGAAGGGCGGAGCGAGACCGAGGTCAGCTCGACATCGACGACACCGGCTGCGAGATCCGCGCGCGTCGCGACCGTCACGCGGCTCGCCTTGCCACGGCGTAACAACGTCTCGTCAAGCGCGTGGCGTGCGCGCTCGATGCGATCTGCGATCGCGTCATCACCGGCGCTCAGCGTGACTACACCCGCGTCACGCTCGTTCGCGCCGATCACCGTCACCGAGCGCAGCTTGAACACCGGGCCCTTGGTCACCTGGAAGGTCACGAACGCTCCGCCTGCGGGGCCATAGATCACGGATGCAGGTTCGACGGTCGCCGCGAGGTGACCGCGCGCCGCGAGCTCTGCCCCGAGCGCGAGGCGGTCCTGCTCGAGTCGAGCGGCATCGAGCGTCAAGCCGGGTCGCGTCGCGAGCACCGAACGCAGCGCCGCGAGGGGAAGTGCTCGACCGTCGATCGAGACGCTCTGGATCAGCTGCGGCGGGAGTAGTGCTGGCTGGGCCGCCTCGACCGTGCACGCGCCGACAGCGGCGCACACGAGGAGGACGAGGACCGAGCGCATCGAGCACCGGATCTGCAAGCGCGGGACCGTCACTGGCTGGACTTCAACTACCAGAGATCGCTCGGCTTCAGCAACTCCGACCAGTGGCCGGGTGGATACACCGTGACCTGGTCATGGGAGTGCAGTCGTCAGCGAGTTGCCGAACCGGTCGGTGACGCGGATCTGCGTGGCGGTCGCCGTGTCGGCAATCTGGGCCACGCCGTTGGCGTCGGTGGTGACCATCATCTGGCCGACCACAGCGTTCGCGACCGTCAACAGCTCGACGTTGACGAGCTGCGAGCGCAACGGGATCGGCTGATTCGAACGCAGCGTCATGTCCATCAACCGCCACCCCTTGGGCGCGTGCAGGCTCGCAGTGACGCGGATGTTCCCACCGGTGCGCATCGCCGGTCCGAGCACCATACCGCCTGCGACGATCGTGAACGCTGCGCTGTCGAGCATCCAGCCGGCCCCCTCGACGTGGAACCGATACGTGCCGAACGGCAGGCCGCCGCGATCCGTGAGCGCATCGACACCGGGTGCGCCGAGCCACGGCACCGCCTGCCACTCTGCGACCCAGAAGTGTGTCTGCGGGCCCGTGCGCTGGAGCGGAGTCGGCGTGTACGCGAGCAGGATCTCGCCATCGTCGACGACACGACCGCTGCGCCGCACGACCGGCATGAACACGCCGCCGCCGACGTCCTTCTGCAGCGTCACGCGCGGCGTCTTCGTCAGCGGGTCGTCGCCGATCCAGATGAACGTCGCGATCCCCGAGACGCGCGGAATCTGCGCCGCCGGCTGCGCCTGAGTCGCGGGACCGGTGCGCGTCCACACCTCCGGCGGCACCGTCGCCGGCACCGTGCCGCGATTCATCGCGGGCTCATCCTTGGGGAGATCGTCGACGATCGTCGCCGTCGCAACCTTGGTTGCTCCGTCGGTCGTCCCATCCTCGCGCATCGGCGTGAGGGCGAGCGGCAGCAGGTCGAGCATCTTCTCGGTGATCATCTCGCCCTCGAGCGGGCCCCAGAACGTGACGCTCGGCTCGTAACCGCCGAGCACCCAGTCTTCGGGCCGCAGCATGTAGCCGACGTGACCCTGCGCGTAGCCCACGATGATCGTCTTCTCGGGGACCGGCGCCTTCTCGCGCACGAGATCCGTGATCAGAACGCTGACCTCGCCGGGCAAGGTGCCGATCGTGTAGTCACCGATCCGCAGCGCGGACACGGTCGTGCGCGTCGTCTCGCAGACCGGCGCCGTCTCCTCGGCACCAAAATCGATGTTGAACACCGGTCCGAGGATCGAACCGGCAACATCGAGCCGCAGGCACGAGCCGTACGGGGCCACACCCTCGGTGTTGGGAATCGCGGCCGCCGGGAACATCGGCGCCTCGGTCTCGCACAGCGCGGCACCAACGGGTGCATTGAACTCGTCGATCGGCGACTTGAGCGCCCCGCCCTCGTGGACGATGCCGTCGGGGATCTTCGTGATGTCGAAGCTCGCGTACGTCAGCGCGCCGCCGCGGATCGAGAACGACTCCGGGTTCGGGCCGGTGACGATCGAGCGGGTCAGCATCTCGAGTGCGAGGTTGTCCTGCATCGCGGTGCCGGCGGAGGTCCACGCGGCCATCAGCTCGGTGACCGCGGCGCGGCCGTGGCCTTCCTCGCCCGTCCACGTGAAGCACGGGTCGCTCGGCTTGCCCGGCTTGTTGTTGCAGTCGACGCCGCCGTGTCCTGCAGCCGAGACGTCGGCACCCGCGCTCTGCAGGTGCATCACGACCACCTCGCGATCGAACTGCTCGGCGATCGTGCGCTCGAGGCCGCCGATCGCATCAGCGGTCGCGAAGGAGTTGTCCTCGCCGTTGAGCACGGGGTGCTCGCCGAAGATCGGCATGATCGCGATCGGCGTTCCGCCGGTGGAGTCAACGCGGATCATCGCCAGGTGATCGTCCTTGCTCGCGCCGCCGGGCATCATGTCGTTCTCGGGACGGCGGTCGCGGCTGATCTGGTCAGTCGGATCGAAGGTCGACGTCATGAACACGCCGAGCTTCGCCGGCTGCCGCGCCGCGAGCGCCGCGCGGGCCGCATCCTCGAGCGTGTCGACGAACCGCCGGTAGACGACATCGCGGAGCTGACCGGCACCGAGCTTGAGCGGGCCGTGCCCGGTGAACTGCGCCCACGCTGAGTGGCTGTGCGAGGTCGCGAGCAGCACCTTGCCGGCGTAGTCCGCACCGAGCCGCTGCTCGATGTCGAACAGCATCCCTTCGTACGCGAAGATCGCGTCGACCTTGAGGATGACGATCGTCTCGCCACCTGCCGTGAGTGCGAGTGCCTTGACGCGTGGGGCGACGACGACCCCGATCGATGGGTTGAACGTCCCCGAGGTCTTCACCTTGCGCGCATCGACCGACCCGGCCGAGCTGAGAAACCCGGCACGTCCGGTGTAGCCACCGAGCGCGGTGCCGACTGGAATGTCGAGCCTGCGGTCCGCCGCGCCGGCCATCAGCGGTCCTGCCGTGACGTCGCCGCCTGCACGCGCGGTGGGCGGCACCGGCTCGTAGGCGCAATGCGCGGTGGTGACGCCGCCATCGGGCGTCGAGGGTCCGTCATCCCCGCAGGCAACGACGGAGACGAGGAGCAGCGCCAGTCCCGGAGCACGCATGGCCGCGTGCATAACACGCAGCCGAGCCGGTGCGCCGACTATCGGAGGACCTTGGTCAGCGTCACCGTCTCGCCCGGCTTGACGGTGACCGGATACGTGAACTTGTCCCCATCGAGCTCGAGCGTGATCTTGTGCTTGCCCGCGGTCGCACGCAGCGTGGCCGGTGTGATCTTGCCCGTGTCGACTCCGTCGAGCAGGATCTTCGCGGGCTGGTTCGATGAGACGAGGATCACACCGTCCTTTGCCTCGGCGGTGGGCTCGAGATCGATGCCCATGCGAAGGCAGATCTGCGCGAGCTGCGTCTTGGACGGTGGCGATAGCTTCGCGAAGTACAGCCGCGCTTTCGCAGCGTTCTTCGACCGGCATGCCGCCATGTATGCTTGCCTGTCCAGATTCACAGTCGGGCGGCACTGGATCGACGCCTCGTACGCAGCGAGCGCCGCGTGGTCCATCCCGGCCCCCATGTGATCGTCGCCCTTGCGACGGAGTGCGTCCGCGTCGCACGCACGCGCGCTCGCTTCGAACACGAACGGATAGCCAAACGCACCGCCGTTGACCGTCGCCGGAAACTTCGCGGAGTGCACGAGATCCTTGATGCACGAAGCCAGCGGCGCGGGCACGGTCATCGAGCTCGAAGACACGACCGCGCTGACGGTACCGTCGCCTGCGACGAGCGCCTTCACCTTCGCGGTGCCCGTGAAGCCCGCGGTCGGGCACTCCAGAATCTTCACCTTCACGGCTCCCATGGCCTTGGAGATCATCTTGCGGTCGAGCCCGTCAGCCAGCCCCGACTGCTGCGACAGCTTGGGCCTCTTGAATCGTGCGCAGCACGCACCGTCGTAGTTGTTGAGCACACACGTCACCTCGTCGCACCCGGCAGGCGCCGCGGGCTTCGGCTCGAGCGCATCGCGCTCCGCCTCGAGCTGCTTGATCCGATCCTCCAGCTCGCGCACGCGCGGATCGACTGGTGCGGCGCCGACCTCGAACGGCTCTGCCGCCGCCGTCGGTGTGGGATCGGGTGCGGGCACCGGCGCCGGTGCGGGCCGAACCTCGTACTGCGCTCCGGGCACGACGTTGACCGTCTGACCTTCGTGGCGGACCCGCACGGTCCCCTCGTAGACGACGATCGTCACGAGAGCGACCGCAACGGCGGTAGCAGCGCTGATCCCGACGGCACGTGCATCCGATGCATTGTTCATCTTCACCTCCACGCGCAGGCTCGCGCCTGACGCCTCGACCGTCGCCACCATGGCGCCGGCATCGATCACGAGCGTGTCTTCCGCGGCCACGTTCCACAGTGCGGTGCCGCGCGGCTGCTCGACCGAGATCCGGCGCTGCTCACGGCGCCAGCGGACGAGCGCGCCGGGATCGAGTGCGGCCGTCGTCAGTCCGATGTCGAGTGCTCGTGCGGTCGCGGCGTTCACCTCGCCGTGACCGTCGCCGGGCGCGCGCTGGATCCCCCATACACCGACGACGATCGCCGCGACCGCGACCGCAGCGCCGGCAGCCGCGAACCACCATCGCCGCATGCTGCGAGTGCTCGGTGCGGTCCGCTCGTCCGAATCGAGTGCCGCGACGGGCGCAGGTTCGCGCGCACGCGCGATCACCGCATCGGCCAGGCCCGGTGCGGGCGGCGGCACGTCCCACGCCGAGAGATCGTACGCGGCGAGTGAATCGTCGTCCTTCGTCATGAGCGTCCTCCGAGCTCGGGCATCGCAGTCACGAGGTGATCACGCAGCGCCGCGCGCGCGCGTACGAGGCGCGACTTGACCGTGCCGAGATCGAGCTCGAGCACCTCGGCGATCTCGCGGTAATCGAGCTCGTGATACTCGCGCAGCACGAGCACGGCGCGCTGCGCGTCGGGGAGCGCGGCGATGCCCGCAGCGATCGCGCGTCCGAGCTGGCGGCGCTCCGTCGTCTCGTCGGGTCGTTCGCTCGCGGCGGGTTCGACCGCGACCGCGCCGTGCTCGGGACGCCGCAGCTCGTTGAGCGCCAGGCGCGTCGCGATCGTCAGCACCCAGGTCGACAGCGATGCCGGTCCGGCGAGATCGAAGCCGGGGAGTGCCCGCAGCACGCGCACGAACGCCTCCTGCACGAGATCCTCGACGCGATGGCGCGCGCGCCCGGCGAGCAGCCGCCAGATCAGCGCGTGGATCGGCTGCTGGTATCGCTCGACCAGATCACGCCACGCGCGCTCGTCGCCCCGCTGCGCGCGGCGGAGCGTCAGCTCGTCGAGGGGCGCGGTCGTCCGCGCAGCAGCAGCCGCAGGCATCGGTATCCGGTATCACCCGCGAGCGGGCAAAAAGTTCCGGACTTTTTAGCGGGGGGCGAGATGCGTCGAGATCCGGACCGGGGCGGTTCCGCGCGGGAACACGAGCGGACTGGCCGCGTGCTGAAGGCACTGCACGACGTGCATGTCGATCTTGGCGAGGTCATCGGTCAACGCCTTGACCTCGACGCTGGTGACCTTGCCCGTCGCGCTGATATCGAGCGCGAGCCGAACGGGAACACTCCGATCGCGCATGCACTCGCTGAGCGCGTCGCGCGCCCCGATCAGGGTATCGGCGTGGCCATTGCGAGGGCTCTCGACCGGCGGCGCGATCACGCGCTGCTTGGCCTGGTTGCACCCGCGCATTGCGTGCACCGGGCGGGGCTGGTGGCTCGGCGCAGGCGCGGCCGTGTCCCAGCTGGCGGCTATCAGGGCGAACACGCTGATAGCGCTGACCGCGATCATCGCTCGACTACCGGAGGTCTCCGCGAATCTCATTGAAACCAGTGTCCCACGATGACCATCAGCCGTCGAGGCCGCGTTGCAGGGCGTCGCGGACCGCCTCGTAGCGCTCTGGGAGCTCGACCGGAACGTTGCGGAACCGGGGAGATTCGACCCCTTCGAGCCGCGCCTCGTGATACCCGACCTTGAAGTCGGCGAACTTCAGGCCGCTCGCGGTCGAGATCACGACGACTTCGTCGTCCCGCTTGATCTCCCCCCGCTTGGCAAGCTTGGTCAGCGCCGCGAGGGCGACACCGGTGTGCGGGCACGTGAACAGGCCGTCGCGATCGGCGTGCGCCGACGCGTTCGCGAGCTCGCTCTCGGTTGCGATCTCGACAACGCCCTCGAAGGCCTTCAGC
>JACCQV010000146.1 GCA_013813945.1 Deltaproteobacteria bacterium
GGCCGCCGATCACGAACAAGGGAACCGCGCAGGAGCTCCTGCGGTTCGCCGCGGCGGAGTGCCCGGAAGATCAACGCCGGGCGCTCGAGCTGTGGGCTCAGAGCGAAGGGTTCGACGACATCGCGCGCGAGCTCGGCCTCGCGAATGCCGGCGAGGCCGAGCGTACGGTACGCGCAGCGATCGAGCGCCTGCGCAGGAAGTTCCGCGATCCCGAGGTCAGGGACGCGTCGTGACCCCCTGCCCCGATCTCGGCACGCTCGAGATCGATCCGTTGCCCGCGGACGCCACGGCCCACCTCGCGGAGTGCAAGGCCTGCCGCCTCGTGCGCGAGCTGATCGCGTCGGGTCCCACCGACGACTGCGAGCGATTCGACAGCTTGCTCGCCGCGCGCAGCGACGGCAACCTCGGCCAGGCCGGCGCAAACTTGCTCGCCCGGCACCTCGCGAGCTGTGCGGCATGCCGCCACGTTGCCGACACCCTGTCGCCCGGCGCCGACTCGAGCGGCGATCTGCAGACGCTACCGAGCGTGGATCCGACGAGCTATGCGCTCGGCCTCGAGGTCGCGCGCGGCGGCATGGGACGGATCCTTGCGGCGCGCGATCTCCGCGTCGGACGTCCGGTAGCGGTCAAGGAGCTCCTCGGGACCTCTCCGCAGCTCGCCGCCCGGTTCGAGCGCGAGGCCCGCGTGACCGCGCGGCTTCAGCACCCCGGCATCGTCCCGATCTACGAGATCGGCCGCTGGCCGGATGGCACACCGTTCTACGCGATGCGCATGGTCGACGGTCACACGCTGCGCGAGGCGATCGAGGCCGCACCAACGTTGACCGCTCGACTCACCCTGTTGCCGGCGGTGCTCGCCGCAGCAGAGGCGGTCGCCTTTGCACATAGCCAGCGCGTCATCCATCGCGATCTGACGCCGTCGAACATCCTCGTGGGTGCGTACGGCGAGACCGTCGTGATCGACTGGGGCCTCGCGAAGGATCTGTCCGCCGGGCTCACGAAGGACGAAGAAGAGGAAGATCCGTACCGGAGGCTCCACGGCAGCGCGCACCTCACCGGCGCGGGCGCGGTGATCGGGACCGCCGCGTACATGCCGCCGGAGCAGGCGCACGGGGTCCCCGTCGACGAGCGTGCCGATGTCTATGCGCTCGGCGCGATCCTGTATCACCTCCTCGCGGGTGAAGCCCCGTATCGCTCGCCGGAGACGCGCGACGTGCTGAGTGCGGTCAAGGCCGGCCCGCCGCGACCGGTCGCAGAGCTCGCACCGCATGCGCCGCGCGATCTGGTGTCGATCGTCACCAAGGCGATGGCGCGCGATCCCAACGATCGCTATCCGACCGCGCGCGATCTGACTGAAGACTTCAACCGATTCCAGACCGGTCGCATGGTCGAGGCGCACGCCTACTCGCGCGCGGAGCGGGTGGTGCGGTTTGCGCGCCGCAACCGCGCTGCCGTCACCGTATCGGCCCTCGCAGTGATCGTCCTTGGCGTGTTCGCCACCGCCGCGATCACCCGCGTCTTCCGCGCGGGCCGCGAGGCTCGCGAACAGGTGACGACACTCCTCGAGGAACGTGGACGGATGGAGCTGCTCGCCGGCAATCCGCTGCGTGCACTCGCCTACCTCGATGCGGCACATGAGCGCGGTGCAGACGCCCATTCGCTGGAGTTCCTGATCGCGCGCGCGATCCGCGAGATCGATGCTCTCGATCGCGATCTCGAATGCGGCGGAGAAGTCGGCATGCTCGCGCTCAGCCCGGACGGCACGCAGCTCGCCGCGGGGTGTGACGGTACAGGCCGGATCTGGGAGCTGTCCGACGGACGCCTGTTGACCACGCTCGGTCCGATCCCGGGGACCGCTGGCGGGTTCGACGAGATCGCGTATTCGCATGATGGGAAGACGATCGCGACCTGGGACGCGGGTCGCGTGGTGCGCCTGTGGAACGCCGAGACCGGCGCTCTCACCGCCACCCTCGATCACGGCGACGGCGTCACGTTCGTCTCGTTCACGCCCGATGACCGGCGCATCGCGACGACAGGTCACGATGGCAACGCGAACGTGTGGAGCATTGACGGCGCACGGCTGCGCACGATCGCCGCGAACACCGGCATCCTGCGTCACGTCTACGGTGTCCTCACCCCGAGCTCGCAGCTGCTCACCCTGACGATGCTCGGCCAGGGCCGCGGCTGGAACATCGACACCGGCGAGCTCCTCGGCGGCTTCGAGCACGGGGGGCTCGTGCTCGGCGGAGAGCTGTCGACCGACGGACTGCGCGCGACAACGTGCGGAGCGGATCGCCTCGCCAAGGTGTGGAACGCTACGACCGGCGAGCACCAGCTCACGCTCGGCGGCCACACCGACGTCGTGTGGAAGTGCGTGTTCAGTCCCGACAGCAAGCGGCTGCTGACGACGAGTCACGACGGCCGCGCGGTGGTGTGGGATCTCTCGACGGGCGCGCAGATCGCATCGGTGATCCATGGCGATGTGGTGACCGGCGCGCTGTTCTCTCCCGATGGCAGCCTGTTCGCGACGCTCGGCGTCGGCGGCCGCATCGTCGTGTGGGACGCGGCGTCGGGTGCGCAGCTCTCGAGTCACGACCTCCACGGCGGCACCGAGGCGCGGTTCAGCCTCGACGGCACGAAATTGATCACGCAGCGCGGGGACGGGCGGCTGCGCATCTTCCGGAGGGCAGCGGGTCCCCTGCTGGCGACGTTCGTCCCCGACGGTGCGTCACGTCTCGTCGGCGTCAGCGGCGACAGCAGCCGGATCGCGATCGAGACCGCCGATCAGGTCACGCTGATCGATCCGCGCGATCGTCGAACCATCACGCACGAACGGATCCGCGCCCCGACCGCGGTCTCGGGATCCGTGGTGGCGGCGGCAGGAGACGGTGCGCTGGTCGTGCTCGACGCGACAACCGGCACGACGCGGCTCCGTCGCGAGCAGCCGACCAGACCGTCCTCGATCGCGATCGCGACGCTGTGCGTCGCCGCCGCCTCCGAGCGTGGCACCGACGTGTTCCTCCTCGCCGGCGGCGAACCCGCGCGGCTCGGCCCGGCGCGGCATGTCCTCGTCTCGGAAGGCTGTGACCTCGCGCTCCTGTGGAACGGTACAGAGCCACCCGTCATCTGGGATGTCGCGGCGCGGGCCGCCCTCGTCACGCTCCGCCCGATCGGCGGACGGCCGGTGACGCCGCTCGGGTTTGGGGCTGCCGACCGGGTCGTGCTCGTCGAGAACCCGGATCCGCAGAACGTCGACGCGGCTCGCACGGTGTCGCTGTGGAATGCACGCACGGGTGAGCTCGTCGCGAACCTGCCAGACACCCGGCTCGCGCCCACGCTCGATCCGTCCGGCCGCTGGCTG
>JACCQV010000156.1 GCA_013813945.1 Deltaproteobacteria bacterium
GTGCGGCGCAGTGCGTGTCCGGATCACGGACATGCGCGGAATGACCGAGATCTGCTCGTAGCACTGAACGGATTGTCAGACGTCCGTGCGAGCGTGCGTGTGTGGACGAGCCGAGGTTTCAGCTAACGCGCGGAGACGCAGTCGCGTGGCTTCGCACATTGCCGGACGAGTCGATCGATCTCGTCGTCACCGATCCGCCGTACGAGTCGCTCGAGAAGCACCGTGCGATCGGGACGACCACACGCCTCAAGCACAGCAAGGCGTCGAGCAACGACTGGTTCGAGATCTTTCCGAACGCGCGCTTCGGCGAGCTGTTCGCAGAGGTGTATCGCGTGCTCAAGCGCAACACGCACTTCTATCTCTACTGCGATCCGGAGACAATGTTCGTCGCCAAGCCTCTCGCCGAAGCAGCGGGCTTCAAGTTCTGGAAGCAGATCGTCTGGGACAAGGTCGCGATCGGGATGGGCTACCACTACCGCGCGCGCTACGAGTGCATCCTGTTCTTCGAGAAGGGGAAGCGGAAGCTCAACAACCTCGGCGTCGCGGACATCATCACGTGCCCGCGCATCCGTGGTGGGTATCCGGCAGAGAAGCCGCCGCAGGTCACCACGGTGTTGCTCGAGCAGAGCACGCAGCCAGGTGAGCTCGTCATCGATCCGTTCATGGGGTCGGGCTCGTCTGGCGTCGCGGCGGTCACGCTCCGGCGCCGCTTCATGGGAAACGACCTGTGCACCGAGGCCGTGGACATCACGCGGCGCCGCCTGCTCGAGGCCGGGGCGAAGGAGCCTCTGCTCGAGACGCTCGCGCCAGACCCGCGCGCGCAACTCGGCCTCTCGATGTGACGACGGCCCGAGGTGACGACGTGCCCGGCCCCGAGGCGATGACGTGCCCCGCCTGCGCCAGATGACAGAGGGCCGCGGCATGTTCAGGCGAGGCGCACGATGACCGGCAACCAGTATCGAGACCTGATCGCGGCGTACGTTCACCGCTGCTATGGCCCGTTCGGCCTGATCGTCTACACCGAGATCTCGCTCGGGAAAACAATCATCGGCAAGGACCGGAAGATCGACGTGTTCATCGTGCGCGCGAGTGATCAGAAGGCAGTCGCGCTCGAGTGCAAGTACCAGGAGGTCCAGGGCTCCACGGACGAAAAGATTCCGTACGCGCTCGAGGATCTTCAGGCGCTGTGGATCCCAGGCTGTCTCGTCTATGCAGGCGAGGGCTGGTCGCGCGGGATCCTGCACACCCTGGAAGCGTCGCGGCTCGCGGCGCGGTGCATGCCCGATAGCACCGCGATGATGCACTCGCCGGAGACCCGCGAGCTCGACCACGTGCTCGCGGCCACGTTCGGGCTCTGGGAGCTCGTGCTGCCCAATTCGCGGCGCTACGTCCCGATCTGAGCCTCGTAACATCGGCGCGAACTAGGTAGGCTGAACGCGTGCCGGTGATGCGCGAGGACTCACGACCACTCGGGGTCGTGTACACGCCGCCCGAGGTCGCCGGACCGATGGTGCGCCTCGTGATCGATCCGCTCGCGCGGGGGAAGAGCGCCGCAGAGATCCTGGCGATCCGCGTGTGCGATCCCGCGATCGGCGCCGGCGTCTTCGTGCTCGAGGTCGTCAATGCGCTCGCCGACCACCTGGTCGCCGCCTGGAACCGCGACCCGCGCGCCCCGGGCGACGTGACCGGCGCACGCCATGCACCCGACGCTCAGGATCGCGCGACGTGGCCTGACGTAGCGCGTCACCGAATCGCGGCGACATGCATCGCGGGGGTCGACATCGATCCTGCTGCGGTGGCCGCGACGCGAGCCGCCCTCACCGGCGCGCGAGCCCCCGCGCCAGCGCTCGATACAGATGGTCGTGCGTTCGCCACGCGAGAGCCCGCGACAGCTTCGCTCGCGACAGGGCTCGAGCCGACGGCGTCAGCACTCGCAGATTCGATCCAGTGCGGCAATGCGCTCGAGCTCGACTGGCGCGCCGCGTATCCCGAGGTGTTCGCGCGGGGCGGGTTCGATCTCGTCGTTGGCAATCCGCCGTACATCCGGCAGGAGCAGCTTGGCGGGAAAGCTGCGCTCGAGAAGTTTGCGAGCTATGACGGTGTCGCCGACCTCTACGTCTACTTCGTCGAGCTCGCGCACCAGGTGCTGCGGCCCGGTGGTGCGTACTGCCTGATCATCCCGAACAAGTGGCTGACCGCCGCGTACGGGCGGCCGCTGCGGACGTTTCTCGCGGCGCAGCGCAGCGTCGATGGGATCGCGGATCTGGGACGATCTCCGCTGTTCGCGGATGCCGATGCGTTTCCGTGCATCGTATGGGGCACGACGGGACGCGCGGATGACGTCGGATGCAGCGCCCCGATCACGGCGGTGCGCGCCGAGATCGGCGCGACGGTTGCCGACGTGCTCGCAAGCGCGATCCGGGATCTCCGGATGGCCGCGCGCAGCCGGGGCGAGTCGCGCGAGCGCCTGCGCTGGGGGGATGGGCCCTGGCACATCGATCCGCCGAGCGAGCGGGCGTTACTCGATCGACTCGAGCGCGATCTGCCGCCCCTCGGCGACATCGTGCGCGAGCGACCTGCGCGCGGCGTGGTGACCGGGTGCAACCGGGCGTTCGTGATCGATCGGGCGACCCGCGATCAGATCCTTGGGGAGGAGCCGGCCGCCGCGGCACTGGTGCGTCCGTTCGTGAAGGGCCGCGATATTTCCCCGTGGGCCGTCGAACGCACCGAGCGCTGGATCATCCTCGTCGATCGCGGAACGTCGCTCGACGAGCTGCCGGTGGTCCGTGCACACCTCGCGCAGTTTCGCGACGCGCTCGAGCCCAAGCCGGCCGGGTGGGTCGGCGCGTGGCGCGGGCGCAAGCCAGGGACGTACGCGTGGCACGAGCTACAGGATCCGGTCGGCCCGCTGATCAAGGCTCGTGCACCGCGCCTGCTCTACCAGGACATTCAGACGGCACCCGCGTGCGCACTGGATCTCGAGGGCGACGCCGTGCCTGACACGACGGTGTGGATGCTGCCGACCGCCGATCGATTCTTGCTCGCCGTGTTGAGCTCGCCACTCTATGGCTGGTACGCGAAGCGCCGGTTTCCGCCGGCGCTCAACGGAGCGGTCCGACCGAAGCGCGAGTACATGCGGACGTTGCCGATCGCACAGCCCGACGCTGGTGCGCGACACGCGATCGTCGACATGGTCGAGCGCCGGCTCGCCGCGGACCGCGTCGACGGACCTGGTCTCGAGCGTTCGATCGCGAGCGCGGTGCTCGATGCGTACGCGCTATCGTCCGCCGAACGGCGACTGCTCACTACTCGCTGAGCTTCTCGAGCGCGGCAGTCAGCCCGACGAGGCCGATCTCGGCAGCCTCGCGCCAGGGCTCCGCGGTCACCGCGTACACCTGGTCGGGACGACGGACGACGAGCGAGATGCCCGGGTACTCTGCTTCGAGTGCGACACGCAGGGCCTCGCGCCGCTCGCGACGCTCACGATCGCCGGACTCGACCGGGGGTGGCTTGGTGGTCATGGTCAGCTCGACAACCAGCGGCGCCAGCCGCGACGATCGATGATGCGCTCGATCTCCTCGAGCACGACCAGCAGCGCGCGCATGCTGGGGAACCGAGCTTTGGGTGCCTTCTGCAGGCACGTCGTGACGAGGTCCACGAGCTTGGGCGGAAGCGGACCGTGCGGACTCTCGACCGCGGGCACCGGGGCGGAGACGTGCATCATGCACAGTTCCCGCAGATCGGGACTCTGGAACGGTGGATGCCCGGTGAGAAGCTCGAACAGCACCGCACCAAGACCGTACTGATCGGAGCGCTCGGACGGAGACAGACCGCGGAGCTGCTCGGGCGAGATGTACGCCGGCGTGCCGAGGACGAGATCGGGGATCTCGTCGCGCACTCCTTCGCCCGCGAGCTCCGCGAGTCCGAAGTCGACGAGCTTGACGTGGAGCTCTGGTGTTCCGGGCAGGACAATCACATTGGACGGCGTGATGTCCGCGTGAATCACACCGCGTTCGTGCGCCGCAGCGAGCGCGGTGGCGAGCTGGCGCGCGATCGTGACGACATCCGCTGGCGGCAGCGCGCCGCGACCGACCCGAGTTCCGAGGCTCTCCCCTTCGAGGAGCTCCATCACGAAGTACGGCCGGCCATCCGGCAGGTGCCCGAAGTCGAACACGTCGACGATGTTCGGGTGACGAATGCGCGACGCCGTGCGCGCGTCGCGAAGGAACTTGTCCGCGGCGGTGGGGTCCCGCTCTACGACCCTGCTGCGCAGGACCTTCAATGCGAACCGCTGGCCGTCGGCCAGCTGCTCGACACGGAACACCGTTCCCATCCCGCCCTCGCCCAGGAGCTCGAGAACCTTGTATGAACCGATCGCATCACCGGGTGCGGGACCGCTCGTCGTGATCGAGGCTCCCTTGCGCAGGTGCGAGAGAACCATCACGTCGGCGCGAAGGTTGGTGCCAGGCCGAATTGTGATCAGAACGTCTGCGTTGCGCGTACCGGAACGGATCGAGAGGACCGCGCTCGAAGGATGGCCTGCAGCGAGATCGAGGTCGGCGATGAATGCGAGGCGCGCGATCACCGCGGTCCCGAGGAGCAGCTCGAGTGGCGTGGTCGACAGCACGCTGTTGCCGCGCTCGAGCGTGATCGCGTACGAGTTCTCGTTCATCGGCATCGGCTCGATGAACACCGCGTCGGCGTCAGCGTGGAGCGCAGCTGCGAGGGTGATCTCGGCGACCGTGCAGGGGTCGGCCAGGCGACTCGCCTCGGTGTACGGCTCGCTGCTCACGGTGGCGCACCTGCGGCGGTGTCCAGGACGTCGTTCAGGATCCGCATCGTCAAGCCCCAGATGACGTGACCCTCGAAGGTCCAGCTCGGAAACTGCATTCCCGTTCCTGGATAGGTGTACACGCCGTCGAGCGCACCCGACGCGGCGATCTCGAGCGGGAGCCAGAACGCGGCGATCGCTTCGGGGCCACACACCGGCTCCACGGCGGAGGCGGTCACGAAAACGAACGGCGTGACCTCGATCCCGTTCGGGCCGGACGTCCGCGGATGCAGGGGTGCGAGCTGACCGAGCAGCCGCGTCCCGGCGAGATCGATCGTGAGCTCCTCGTAGGTCTCGCGAATTGCGGTCGCGTGCAGATCAGGATCCGTCGGCTCGAACCGCCCGCCAGGCAGCGAGATGTGTCCCGACCATGGATCGCCCTCTCGATCGGCCCGCTTCATCAGCAGGACGCGTGGGCCCGCGGATTCGTCGTGGAGGACGACTGCAACGGCTGCGCGGCGTCCACCGTCACCGGTCGCCCTCGGGGCAGCGGGATCGAGACGAGCAGCTAGCCGATCGGTCAACAACGACACGGACTCAGCATACAGTCCGTCGCATGACTCGTGACCTCGATCTCGTTGTGTTCGGTGCGACCGGGTTCACCGGCAAGCTGGTCGCGGATTACATCGCGCGATCGGGAGACCGTCCTCGCTGGGCGATCGCGGGAAGAAACAAGGACAAGCTCGAGGCACTCGGGCTGGGCGTACCGATCCTGGTCGCTGACGCGCAGGATCGTACCGCCCTCGACGCCATCACGACGCGCACCAAGGTCGTCTGCACGACGGTCGGCCCGTACGCGAAGTACGGCAACGAGCTCGTGGCGGCGTGCACCGAAGCCGGCACGCACTACTGCGATCTCGCAGGCGAGGTGCAGTGGATGCGCCGGATGATCGATACCCACGACGCTCGCGCACGGGAGACCGGCGCGCGAATCGTTCATACCTGCGGGTTCGACTCGATTCCGTCAGACATGGGGACCTGGGCGCTCCAGCAGGAGATGATCAAGACATTCGGCAAACCCGCAACGAAGATCACCGCGCTGTTCGGTGAGTCGAGCGGCGCCGTGTCGGGTGGCACGGTGGCCAGCGGAATGGAGACTGCGCGCGAGGGCGGTGTCGATCGCGAGGTGCGCAGGGTGCTCGGGAATCCGTACGCCCTGGATCCCGATCCCCACGCGGACCTGCCACCGGCGCCCGACGAGTCGTCGATCGGCTGGGAGTCGCACCTCAAGATGTTCACCGTCCCGTTCCTGATGGCGGGCATCAACACGCGGGTTGTGCGGAGAGCGCACGCCCTCGCCGGCTTCCCCTGGGGCAAGGGCTTCGTGTACCGGGAGGTGATGTCGGCACCGGGATCGGTGCGTGGACTCGTGCGCGCGGTCGCGATCACCGGCGCGCTCGGCGGCCTCGCGTTCGCGATGAAGCGGCCGAAGTTGCGAGCACAGCTCGCGAAGCGCGCTCCCAAGCCCGGAGAAGGCCCATCGCCCGAGCGGCGCGCCCGTGGGCACTGGAAGGTGAGGCTGGTCGGCGAGCTCGAGGATCGCCATCTCGTCTACATCGCCGCGGACGAGCACGGAGATCCCGGGTACGCGTCCACCGCAAAGATGCTCGGAGAGTCCGCGCTCTGCCTCGCTCGCGATCCGCTGACATCTCCTGGCGGCGTGACCACACCTTCTGTGGCGATGGGACAGGCACTTCTCGACCGACTGCGTCGAGCTGGCTTGACGTTTTCAGTGGCCGGCTAACGGACTGGCCGCCGCCTCCCGTGATCGCGCAAGTCGGCGATCGGCAACGGCCGACCTCTGGCATTTCGAGTGCATCTTCCTCGGTCTGTAGCAGCCAACGCTGCTCGCCCCCAAGGACAACGGCGTCAGCGTCCAGACCCGCTGACGATCAAACGGTTCGGTGGAACGGTTGGTGAGACCGCGAAACCGAGGATGGCTGGCCGACCCAGGTAATTCTGCCTGGGTCGGTCTTTTTTCGGGGGCTTCGGCGCTTACGATGGGTCGTGGCGTACCGGGTTCTCGCGTGGTTTCTCCGTGTCGTCACGCGCGTGTTCTTCCGTCAGGTCGAGATCGCCGGCCTCGAGCACGTGCCCTCCGAGGGCCCCGTACTGTTCGCCGGGAACCACCCGAACTCGCTGATCGATCCGATCCTGATCATCACGACGTGCGGCCGGAAGGTCCACTTCGCCGCGAAGGACTCGCTGTTCAAGGGTCGGATCATGCGCGCGATCCTGCGCGGACTCGGCGCGGTCCCGGTGGCGCGCAAGGACGATCACGACGGCAAGCCGCGCGTCGCGCCGGCCGGCACCGAGCGTCCCGCCGCGGAACGCTCCTCGACCAACGACGCCGCATTCGACGCGATGTTCGCGGTCCTGGGTGATGGAGGAGCGATCGGCATCTTCCCGGAGGGCCTGTCTCACGACGAGTCCCAGCTCGCGAAGCTCAAGACCGGCGCAGCACGGCTCGCGCTCGGCGGCGCGGCGAAGAACCAGATGCCGATCACGATCGTGCCGTGCGGGCTGACGTTCATCCATCCGAGGCGATTCCGCAGCCGGGTGCTCGTGCAGTACGGCCCGCCGATCATCGTGCCGCAGGGCAGCACGACGGATCCAGACACGGTGCGAGCCGTCACCGGTGAGCTCGACGCGGCGATTCGCCGCCTGACAATCAATGCACCTGACTGGGACACGGTCCGCGCGCTCGATGTGGTGCGGCGTCTGTATC
>JACCQV010000180.1 GCA_013813945.1 Deltaproteobacteria bacterium
CCCCCGAGCACGCACCCCCGAGCACGACCCCCGAGCACGCACCCCCGAGCACGCGGCGCGACCGCGCGCTACGCCATCTTTGCTTTGAGACCCTGATCGAGCGCGTCGAGGAACTGCTCCGTCGTCAGGTGCGGCTGGGTCGGCGAGATCAGGACGGCGAGGTCCTTGGTCATCTTGCCGGACTCGACGGTCTCGACGCAGACCTTCTCGAGGTCGTTCGCGAACTTCACGACATCGGGCGTCTTGTCGAACTCGCCGCGGTACTTGAGACCCTGCGTCCACGCAAAGATCGACGCGATCGGATTGGTCGACGTCGGCTTGCCCTTCTGGTGCTCGCGGAAGTGACGCGTGACCGTGCCGTGCGCCGCCTCGGCCTCGACCGTCTTGCCGTCAGGCGTCAGCAGCACGGACGTCATCAGGCCGAGTGAGCCGAAGCCTTGTGCGACCGAGTCCGACTGGACATCGCCGTCGTAGTTCTTGCAGGCCCACAGGAACCCGCCGTCCCACTTCATCGCCGCCGCGACCATGTCGTCGATCAGGCGGTGCTCGTAGGTCATGTTCTTCGCCTTGAACTTGTCGGCGAACTCCTCGTCGAACACCTTCTGGAACAGGTCCTTGAAGCGGCCGTCGTACTTCTTGAGGATCGTGTTCTTCGTCGACAGGTAGACGTTGAGGCCACGGTTGAGGCCGTAGACCAAGCAGCTCCGCGCGAAGCCGATGATCGACTCGTCGAGGTTGTACATGCCCATCGCGACGCCGCCGCCGGGGAAGTCGAAGATCTTGTGCTCGACGGGCTTGCCGCCGTCCTTCGGCGTGTACGTCATGGTCAGCGTGCCCGGGCCCGGGATGACCATGTCGGTCGCCTTGTACTGATCGCCAAACGCGTGACGGCCGACGACGATCGGCTTGGTCCAGCCGGGCACGAGGCGCGGCACGTTCTTGCAGATGATCGGCTCGCGAAAGATCGTCCCGCCGATGATGTTGCGGATCGTGCCGTTCGGCGACTTCCACATCTCGGTCAGGTTGAACTCCTTCACGCGCGCCTCGTCGGGCGTGATGGTCGCGCACTTCACGGCGACGCCGTGCTGCTGTGTCGCCTTCGCCGAATCGATCGTGATCTGATCCTTCGTCTTGTCACGGCTCTCGATGCCGAGGTCGAAGTACTTCAGGTCGATCTCGAGGTACGGGAGAATCAGTTTCTCCTTGATGAAATGCCAGATGATGCGGGTCATCTCATCGCCGTCCATCTCGACGACGGGATTCTTCACCTTGATCTTCGCCATGGCGGAACTTGTATCATGGTGGCGTGAGGCTCGCGCTCGTCGTGGCGGCAACTGCAGCGTGCGGTTGCGGGCGACTGCGCTTCGACGACCTGCCCGACGCCGGCGCCGTGTCCGATGCGAGCTCCCTGCCCGCGACCTGTGACTGGAGCTCGGGGCCACCGTTCACAGGCTCCCCGATGTTGCACCCGGAGCTCTCATCGCTGCAGAGCGAGGTCGACCCGTTCATCGCACCCGGCGATCCGCTGACCATGTATTTCGGATCCGAGCGAACCGGCGACATGGATATCTACATCGCGAGACGGCCCGCGGTCGATCGTCCATTCGAACAGGTCACCAGGGTCGATGCGCTCAGTATGGTCGGCCGGTTCGAGACGGGCGTGATCCTCGATCGGACCCAGACCACCGGGTACTTCACGGTCGACCAGACGATCCACGCTGTGGTTCGCGACGTCCCCGGTGGTCCGCTGCGTGACGTTGGCATTGTCAGCGAGCTGGCGATCCACCCCGTGTTTCAGGATGCGTGGCCTTCCCCGGACGGCCTCGCGATCACGTTCGCTGCGGGGGATGCCCCATCGCAGATCTACACGGCGACGCGAAGCAGCACTGACGCCCCGTGGACGAACATCGCTCTGTCTCCGATCAACGTCCCCGGCGTCACCAGTGGCGGCGCGACTCTGACGGCCGACCAGCGCGTGATGGTGTGGACCGAGCGCACCGCGGTGAACCGCATCCTCTACTCGGTGCGCTCCGATCCCGGTCAGCCGTTCAGCGCAGGTCAACCACTCCAGGGGCTGACCGGCACCAACTTCGAGCCGTCGATCCGCGAGGACGGCTGCGAGCTGTTCTTCGCCAACACGCCCGACCAGAGCAACTTCGACATCTACTCGTTTGTCGCCGAGCCCTGATCTCGCTCACCGCAGGAT
>JACCQV010000195.1 GCA_013813945.1 Deltaproteobacteria bacterium
CCGCCCAGCAGACGCGCCCGCCGGCCCGTGGCGAGCTCCTCCGGCTCGGGAAAGCGCTGTCGAGCCTTGGTGACCCCGATCTCTCGGAGCTGGCCGACAGCGTGCTCGCGGAGCTGGGCGAGAGTTAAGATGGCGGCCATGGTCACGTCCGCGGATCCGCGGCCCGGCTACGACGATCCGAGCCAGCACCTCGCCGACTGGAGCGAGCTGTTCGCACGGATGGTCGATCGCATGGTGCAGCTCAAGGCACGGGCGCCGCGCGCGTCGATCCTGACCGAGCACGATCGCGCTCGATTGATTCGCGACAACCCCGAGCTCGCTGACCTCGACAAGGGCGTCGATGTCCACGGCAAAGACATCATGCAGCGGGCGCGCTTCGCCCGCCGGCTCGGCGTTCCGTTACCGCTCGAGATCCTGCGTGAACGGTTCGCTCTCGCGCCGATCGACATCGACATCCTCGGCTCGCTCGCGACGATCGAGCGAGGGACCGCGTTCAACCCGTACACCGTCGGCAAGAACGAGCCCCTGCAGACCGATGTCGCGTTCCTGGTGGCGTTGCTGTCGAACAGCGATGCTGTCCTCCCCGGAGAGGTCCGCCTGAGATTCTCGGCCGACGCGCCGCTGATCGCACACGGTCTCGTCGAGCTCGCCACCGGTACCGGCTGGGCAGTCGATCCTCCGCTCGTCTACAAGCGCGTCCGGATCGCCGATCGCGTGCTCGACTTCATCGAGGGTGCGCAGGAGCCGCCCCCGTCGGTGCTCGGAGCTGCCGGTCGGTTCATCGGCCAGCCAATGCCCGCATCGGATGTGCTGCTCGCCGAGCCCGCACTGATCGATCAGGTGGCGCGCGCGCTCGCGCGTCCCGATCAGCTCGTCGAGATCGTGGGACCGGTCGGAGTCGGTCGAAAGTCCGTGGTCGGCGCTGCGGCCCGCGCACTCGGGCGGCCGATGCTGACCGTCGATCTGACCGAAGTGCCCGTCGACGCGCGCGCACTGGTCGCCGTGTTGAAGCCGCTGATCCGCGAGGCGCATCTGCAGGACGCCGTTCTCGTGCTCGAGAATGCCCACGAGTATGGGGACAGCGACGGTCAAAGCTGGATCTTCCAGACGCTGTGCGACCTCATGCGGCGCGTGCGCACGCCGATGGCGCTGGTCGTCGAACGCTCGCCGAAGTGGGTCACGCGCGCCGGGCGCGTCGCGATGCGGTTCACCGTCGACTTCCCGACCGCGGAGGTCCAGCGCAGGCTGTGGGTCCGTCACCTGCCGCCCGGCCTCAAGCTCGGGCCCGACACGTCACTCGATGCGCTGGTCAAGCGCTACTCGGCTACGGGCTCCGGGATCAAGGAGGCGTGCGAGGAGCTCGGCCGTCTCGATGTCGTGCACCAGCGCGGCGGAATCGCGACGGAGAAGGACATCATCGATGTGGTGCGCACGCGGCTCGCGCATCGGTTGAGCGCACTCGCGAGCGTGGTCCGCACGACCCTCGAGTGGTCCGACGTGATCCTCCCCGACGAGGTCCTCGCGCCCGTCTTCGAGTTCCTCAACTACGCTGCGCACCGCGCGAAGATCTTCAAGGACTGGGGCTTCGACCGGAAGCTGCCGTACGGCCGCGGTCTGTCGGCGTTGTTCTCGGGACCGCCGGGTACCGGCAAGACGATGATCTGCTCGCTGCTCGCGAAGGAGCTCGGGCTCGAGCTCTACCGGATCGACCTCTCGCAGGTGGTCAACAAGTACATCGGCGAGACCGAGAAGAACCTCGGCAGGGTGTTCGATGAAGCAGCGCGCGGACAGGTCATGCTGCTGTTCGACGAGGCCGACTCGCTGTTCGCGAAGCGCACCGAGGTCAAGTCGAGCCATGACCGCTACGCGAACCTCGAGGTCAACTATCTCCTGCAGCGGATGGAATCACACGAAGGCGTGGTCGTGATGACCACGAATGCCGAGACCGCGATCGATCCCGCATTCCGTCGACGCATCCGGTTCCGCATCCGGTTCCCGACCCCCGACGAGGCGCAGCGCCTGCAGCTCTGGCAGGGGATGATGCCGTCGGAGGCGCAGGTCGCACCGAATGTCGACCTGCGCGCGATCGCGCAGAAGTATCCACTCGCAGGCGGCAACATCATGAATGCGCTCGTTCGCGCGGCGACCGCCGCACAGGCCGACGGTGGCGCGATCCAGCAACATCATCTGCAGCGCGCGGCCGAGCTCGAGTACGCCGAGATGGGATTTCTCGCATGACGATCTTCTCGAGAGCCATGGTTCGGCGCCAGCTCGCGCTGTACGCCGACGCGGACCGCCTTCCACTCGGGCCCGGTTTCATCGAGGTCGCGAGCCACGGTCCGCTCCCGATCGCCGACGCGACCCAGATGCTCGCCACCTACCTCCTCGATCCGCGTGCCGGCGCGATGCTGGCGACGAGCGAAGATCTCGCGACCTGGTTCGAGAGCCCGTTGTTCGCGTGGGTCGGTCCCGGAAATGCGGCCCCGCTCGACGATCTGATCGCTGCCCTGATCGCGGCGCCGGTCCTCGGCAGGGGCGCCGCGCTGGCGTCGGTCCTCACGGCGGGTCGGTTCTCCCCTCGCGCCGACGACCTCGTCGCCCTCGCGATCTGCTCGCTCGACCTCCCCGCGCAGGCGACGGCGCTCGAGGCGCTGTTCGCGGATGCGGGCCCGGACCACGAGCTCCTCGGTCTCTCCGTCGTTCAGTGCGGGCGTGTCCTCGCGTGGGCG
Organism: Deltaproteobacteria bacterium; assembly: GCA_013813945.1. Taxonomy (GTDB): domain Bacteria; phylum Myxococcota_A; class Polyangia; order Haliangiales; family Haliangiaceae; genus JABFXX01. The sequence goes on from JACCQV010000195.1 coordinate 2,730, forward strand.
CCGCACCTGCTCGAGTGGCCGGTCGCGGAGACCATCGTGAAAGCGCTCCTCGCGCGACTCGGTCCTGCCACCCCCAAGCCCCTCCTCGACGGCATCTCGCGCGCGCTCGGTCCGATTGCCATGCGACCGGGTCCACTCGCCGAGACCATCAGGACCGCGGCGCTCGCCGGGCTCGAGGCGCTGACGCAGATGACGAACCCCGGCAAGTCGGGGTCGTTCCTCGATCAGGTCACCACGATCGGCAAGACCCGCACCCTCCCCGACCAGGATCGGTGGATGTCGCAGCCACGCCGCGAGGTCGCGCATGCGTGCGCCTACATCCTCGGCGTTGCATCGCCGCTCGAGCGCACGGCGTTCTCGTCGTATCGCGATCGCGTGCTCGATCGGCCCGAGGCGGACGGCTTGTTCCTGCCGTTCGTCGAGGGACTGATCGCCGGCGCCCACATTCCGGCAGTCGGCGAGCTCGTCCAGGGCATGCTCGCAGCTTCCGACGCCGAGGCCGCGGCGGGTCTCGGACTCGCAGCCGCCCTGCCGCTCGATAGCATCTCCCATCTGATCATCGCGCATCTCGACGCACCGCAGATCTCGCTGCGCACCCTCGCGGTCGCAGCCGCCGAGATCCTGGCGTCGACCGAGGACCTCGACGTCGATGCCTCGATCGCGATGCGGCTCGGCGATCCGTCTCCCGAGGTGTGTGCCGCGGCGACGCGCAGCTTGCTCGCGCGTGGTCGTCGCGATCTGCTTGGCAAGCACAGCGCCCGCGATCCGCACCCGGTGCGCCGTGCGGTCGTGCTCGCGGGCCTCGGGGAGGTCTCGGTCGCAGTGATCGGCGAGCTCGTGACCGGTTCGCTCGCCCGCCTCGATGACGTGAACACCGAGACGGAGCCCACCTCCGAGGACGAGGACGTCACGCCGGTCACCAAGCTGCTGGCAGACAGTCTGCTGTGCTCGGTCAAGGGGATCGAGGTTGCCTGCGATCTGATCGGCGGAGTTCCCGATTCCGTCGGTCTCCTCGCCCTCGCCTGCCTGCCTGGCACGCAGCGTGACATCGGCATCCTCGCCCCGCCCGGACCACGCACCGCTCTCGCACGCGTCACGATCGACATCGCGCAGGCGGACGACGCGGAGCTCGGCGCACTCGCGCTGTACTTGCTGGCGAGGATGTCGGCCGGCGACGAGACGATCGCCGAGGTCGTCTCGGATGCGCTCGCTGCCACCGATGGCTGGGCCCAGAATCTCCTCGCCGCGCTCGGCGAGCTGCGCGTTGCCTCGGAGCGCACCGGCGCTGCGCTCGCACCGTTCCTCGGTCCAGACTCGCCGATCGGCGCTCGCGTCGCGGCGACTGCGGTGAGCGGACGTGTGCTGCCCGCGGATCATGCCGCCTGGGCTCACGTCCGCGAGCTGCTCGAGCTCGGCACGATCGCGCGTGCCGCCGCGTGGTCCGCCCTGCGCGACCGCGCGCGCCGCATGTCTGCGATCGGGACGTAGGCCGACGACGAGCCCCGCCGAGCTACAGATCGGTGTCTTCGGGATCGACGGTCGCGTCGGGGGTCGAGGCCGCAATCACGCGGCCGTGGCCCTGGTAGGTGAGCTCCAGGGTCGCCCGCCAGCGCGGAGCGCCGATCTGATCGCCGAGGCCGGTGCCGAACCGCGCGCCGAACGTGACGTTCGCGAGTGGCTGCGTCACGATCCCGAACCGCACCTCTGCCGGTGACGGACCTGCCTGATCCGCGACGTTGTCGCCGAGGATCGCGACGATCTCGCCCGTGAGCTTGAGCTGATCAGCGACGCACCACAGCGGACGGATCGGAGGCACCGGCACGACGAGCCCGACGCCACCGTAC
>JACCQV010000198.1 GCA_013813945.1 Deltaproteobacteria bacterium
CTAATCGCGATCTGATCGTTCCACTGGCGCATCGTGCCCTCGTAGCTCACGATCTCACCGCGGACGCGGGCGAGCTCGCGCTCGACGGCGAGTACGGCCTCGATGCCACCATCGCGAGCGGCCGCGAGCTCGATGAGGCGCTTCTCGAGCGCCTTGCTGCTCGCGAGGCGCGCGGAGATGTCGACATACTGGGCGGTGATGTCGGCGGCGTTCGTGGTCTCGCCCGTGATCTCGCCGAGCTCGCGTAGCTTCGGGAGGATCGAGCCGAAGGTCTCCGACGGCAGGCGGAGGACGATCGTTGCGTTGGAGACCGAGCCTTGCGAGTGGCTGACCTGCGTGGAGTCGACGTAGCCGCCGGTGGCGGCGAGCAGGGCATCGAGCTTCGTGCGCGCGGATGCGTAGTCGCCGACGACGAGCTGGATCGCGCCGGTCCGGATGACCTTGCGACTGTCGCTCGGCTTGCCCTTGGTCGTGTCGTTTGTTGCGAACGAGAACCGACCGGGCTCGTCGCTGCCGAGGTTCGCTTTTTCACCTGCCTGGGGCTGGCTAACCGGGGTGGACGCCGACCGGTAGTCGGAGTCGGACTTCTTGGAGCAGGCGCCGACGGCGAGGGCGGCGAACGCGAGGGAGGTGACGAGGCGGGGGCAGGTGCGCATGCCGATCTCAACGCACGGGCGGTGCGTCCGGGTCGCACTCTTTCGTCGAGGCCTGTCACGAGTCGGTGACAGGTCTGCGCAGAATCTCCACGATCGCTCGACAGGTCCTCCTTGGCCCCTGCGCCTGGGCTTCGTGTCGCCGTGGTTGAACGGAACAGGAGGAAACATGTCAGCGATTGCAGAGCCCCTACCCAGTTACCCACGAGGACCCGCCCTCGCGCTCGCCGCCCTTGGCCCCGTGGCGATCGGGGCAATCATGGCGGTCCGCGCGGAGATCGCATCGCCATTGATCGCGGTGCCCGCGGTCGTGTTCGGTGTGGTGGCCGCGACCAGTCCGGCGCTGTACATCGCGACGGCGGTCACCGGCGCAGCGCCGCCACTCGGCGCGGTCGTCCGTGCGTTTTCCGTGGCACTGGGTGCGTTCGGGATCGCGCTCGCCGGGCTGCTCTTGCCCGCCGCCTTCCTCGCCCTGTCCTCGACCGATCCGCTGATGACGTTCTTGGCAGCGACCGCGGCGGTCGGCGCAGCGGCATTCCTCGGACTTCGTCGGCTCGCGCACGAGCTCGTGTCGGCAGGCAAGGAGCCGTACCCGGGCGCGACGGACATCAAGCCATCGCTGACGTCGAGCACGGTGTTCTTCGTGTGGTCGGCCGCGACGATCGGGATCGCCGGTCGGCTGTGGTGGGACCTCGCGAAGGAGGTGCTGTCGTGATCGGCGCGCTCGATAGCGTCGGCTTCCATGCACCGGCACGCGTCGATCGCCCGCCCGCCTTGATCGATCAGCTGCTGCGTGACCGCGACGCGATCGTTGCCCGGATCGCAGCGGGGAAAGATCTGATGGCGATCACACGCACGATGGTCGTCACGATCGCGATCACGATGGCGATCGTCGGGGCTGCGCTCGGTAGTTATCGCGGTGGCATCCAGATCGGGTACGCGGCGATCAAGCTCCCCCTCGTGCTGATCGGTACGGCGGCGCTCTCGGCGCCGGCATTGACGGCGATCGGCGCCGCGCTGGGGCGCAGGTCGAGGCTGACCGCGGACCTCGCGCTCGTGATCACGTCGCTCGCGTACGGAGCGTTGTTGCTCGTTGCGTGCACGCCGTTGATTCTCCTCGGGCGCGCGATCGATCTGTCCTATCACCAGATGATCCTGTCGACCGTGATGATGTTCTCCGTCGCCGGCATCGCGAGCCTGCGACTGGTCACGCGCGCACTGTCGGCCGAGACCGGACCTGGTCGCGGCAGCGCGGTCCTCGGGTTGTGTGTGGTGTTTGCGCTGGTCGGGGGCCAGCTCGCATGGTCGCTGCGGCCGTACCTGTTGCGCCCGCGCACGCCGGAGGTTCCGTTCCTGCGCGAGACCGAGGGCAGCCTGGCCGATGCGATCAGCGGTGCCATTCGCTCTGCACGCGGCATCTACACGCGCGACTCCGCGCCGCTGGGAGACTGACCATGACGCTCGATGTGATCGCTCTGGGCTATGCCGCCATCGGCGTCGCGGTCGCGATCGGTCTCGCGATCGCAGGGCGCCGTCCGACCGCGGGAGATGTGCTGCTGTTGACCGCGGTGTGGCCGCTCGCGGGTCCGATGATCCTGTTTGGAGATCGCGAGCGCTGCGATGACCACGAGCTCGTCTCGGCCCTGGCGCGGGCGTCGGCATCGCCGCTCGCGTCGATTCTTCCCGATGCGGAGACGGCTCGGGTGCTCCAGGCGCGCCTGCGCGAAGCGAGCGCCCGGCTCGCGGATCTGGAGGACGTGCTCGCGCGTCCTGACTTCGATCCGGCGGCAGCGCAGCGCCGTGCGAGCGAGCTGACAGCGCGCGGGGCGACCGCCGCGGCCGCGACCGCCGGGCTCCGGGTCCGGACGTTGGGTCAGCTCCGGGAGTTGCGCGAACGCTATCGCCGCGAGCTCGACGAGGTCCGCGAGCTCATGGCTCAGCTCGTGACCCAGGCGGAGCTGGTCCGCCTGCAGCCGTCGATCGCGCAGGCGTCGAGTGAGCTGGTGCGGGAGCTGGTCGACCGGGTCGAGGGCCTGGGTGACCTCTTTGCCTACCAGGCTTCCCTGGAATACGAACCGTCTCCGGACCGTTCTGCCTGAGCATGGCGTCCGTCCTGATCGTTGATGATGACGCGCACATCCGGGAGGTCGCTCGGTTTGCCCTGGCGCGCGCGGGCCACGCGGTCGAGCTCGCGGCCGACGGTGCCGCGGCCTATGACCGGGTGATGCGAGGCGGAGTCGAGCTGATCGTTCTCGATATCCTGATGCCCGAGCTCGATGGACTTGCGCTGTGTCGCCGGTTGCGCGCGCACGTTGCCGAGGGCGCGCGTCCGGTTGCGATCGTGTTCCTGTCGTCCCGCGGCGAGGAAGCAGACCGCATCCTGGGTCTGGATCTCGGCGCAGACGACTACGTGACCAAGCCGTTCTCGCCACGCGAGCTGGTGGCCCGGATCTCAGCCGTGTTGCGGCGCACTTCGGTGGAGGCGCTTCCCGCGGCGCGTCCCGTCCTTGCCATTGGCGAGGTCACGATCGATCGCGATCGGCACGCCGTCGAAGTTGCGGGCAGGCCGCTCGTCGTCACCGCGACCGAGCTCCGCTTGCTCGCGACGCTCGCGACTCACCGCGGCCGCGTGCTCTCGCGTGGGCAGCTGATCGCCACCGTGTACAGCGGCGATCATCACATCAGCGAGCGCACGATCGATACCCACGTTCGCAATCTCCGCGCGAAGCTCGCCGCGGCTGGCGCCCCGGTGATCGAGACGGTCCATGGCGTCGGCTATCGCTGCGGCTAGAGCGCGGCTGGTCGCGTGGATCCGCCACCTCGCGCGGATCCGCTACCGGCTGCTCCTGATCAACGTGATCGTCGCAGCGGTGCCGGTGTTCGGCATGGCGTTCGCCGAGATGCACGAGCGGCAGCTGCTGGCGGCGCTCGAGAGCGACATGATCCACCAGGCCGAGCTCGTCCGCGCGGTGGTTCGCACGAGCGACCGCGAGCCTTCCGCGCTCGAGGCCGCGCTCGTGATCGCCGCGCGCGACACGCGAACGCGGATCCGGATCCTCGACGATCACGGTGCCCTCGTCGCGGACTCGCATCGCGGCGGCCCGCCCGAGGGAGCCGAGCCGCCGGTCCCGTATCTGAGCGGCGGTGAATCGCCGACTCACGTGGCCGAGATTCCCAAGCCCGTCGCACTCGCGGAGCGCAGCGAGGTCAAGGCAGCGCTCGCGGGCCGCTATGGATCGGCGACGCGGCTGTGGGAGAAGCAGCAGCGCGTGTTCCTGTTCGCGGCACTTCCCGTCATGGATCGAGGGACCGTCACGGGTGTCATCTACGTCACGAGGTCGACGCACGACGTCAAGCTCCAGCTGTACCGCCTGCGCACGTGGCTCGTGCGCTTGCTCGCGTTGAGCCTCGGCATCACCGCACTGATCACGCTGCTGCTCGCGACGACGATCGCCCGGCCGCTCGGTAAGCTGACGCGACGCGCGCAGCGGATCGCCGCTCGCCAGCCCGTCGAGCCGAACGATCGGTTGATGCGGCGGTCGGACGAGATCGGACAGCTCGCCCGCGCCGTCGACGCGATGACCGACGAGCTCGAGCGACGTGCTCGCGATGCCCGCACCCTCGCCGCCGATATCAGTCACGAGTTCAAGACGCCACTGACCGGCATCCGCGGTGCGGCCGAGCTCCTCCGCGATGGTGCCGCCGAGGATCCCGAGGCTCGCGATCGCTTCCTCGAGATGATCGTCGATGACACGGCTCGTCTCGATCGCCTGGTGTCGCGCCTGCTCGAGCTCGCGAGAGTCGAGGATTATCGAGGTGC
>JACCQV010000234.1 GCA_013813945.1 Deltaproteobacteria bacterium
CGGCTGCATCGACCGTCACTCAGCTCCCCGGCGAGCTGTACGGCGTGACCGCCAGCAGCATCGTGTCGTTCAATCGTGCGGCCACCGCGAAGCTGTGCACCTCGAAGCCCATCACCGGCCTTGCGGCCGGTGACAGCGTGGTCGGCATCGAGATGCGCCCGGCCACGGGCGTGCTCTACGTGCTCGCGAAGAACGGAACCGCCGGCAAGCTGCATCGCGTGGATCCGGCGACCGGCAACCTGTCACCTGCGATCCCGATCTCGGTCGCGCTGGAGGGCACCGAGTTCGGCATGGACTTCAATCCAGCAGCCGACGTCCTGCGCATCGTCAGCAACACCGGCCAGAACCTTCGCGTGACGAATCTCACCGCCGGCAATGCCGTCGCCGACACCGCGCTCAACGGAGCGGGAACGACGGCGATCGGCGCGGCGTACACCGATGCGGTGCCGGGCGCCGGTACGACCACGCTGTATGTCCTCGACGCCACCGCGGATCGGCTGCGCATCCAGAACCCGCCGAACGCCGGAACCCTGGTCGACGTCGGCCCGCTCGGCGTGGACATCGGCGATGTCGCCGGGTTTGACATCGACGGTCGCGACAACACCGCGACGGTCCTTGTCACGACCGGCACGAGCTCGACGCTCCACACGATCGATCTGGCGACCGGCACGCTGTCCGCCTCGTTCGGTACGATCGCTGGCGATGCACTGCGTGGCGTCACGCGGACGACGCCGCAGACCAACGTCTTCGGGGTGACGACCGAGAACAAGCTGGTGCGCATCAACCTCGCCGATCCGCAGATGGTGACGGTGGTGTCGGATCCGATGGCGATGCCGCCGACCGATCTGATCACCGGTCTCGCCGCCGGCGAGCAGCTGCTCGGCATCGACGTCCGTCCGGGATCCAACATCATCTACGGGCTCGGTAGCCTCGGTGCCCTCTACACCGTCAACGCGTCGACGGCGTCCGCGAACAGCCAAGGCGTGCTGGCCGCCGATCCGACGGACCCGAGCGCTCCATTCGCAGCACTGAATGGAACCTCGTTCGGTGTCGACTTCAATCCGACCGGGCCCGTCGCGATGCGCGTGGTCAGCAACTCGGAGCAGAACCTCCGGATCCCGAGCCTGTCGCCGCCGCGGGTGATCACCGATGCGACGCTCACGGGCGCGCTCGACGCGACCGCCGCCGCATACTCGAACAGCTTCCCCGGTTCGACGGCGACCACCCTCTACGTCATCGACGTGACCAGCGGACAGCTGATGTCCGCGGCGGACCCGAACAACGGCGTGCTGACGCCCGTCGGGTTGCTGGCCGGGGTCGGCCCGTTCGCCGATCCGACCAGCCTGACCGGCTTCGATATCGCCGGTGGCAACAACGGCATCGCGCTCGCGGCAGTTCAGCGCGCGGCGGAGACCTTCTCGCGCCTGTATCGGATCAACCTCCAGACGGGCGCGGCGACGGAGATCGGGACCGGCATCGGCGGCGCGCCTCTGCGCGGACTGACGATCCAGATCCGCTGATCCGACCGCGAGCTTCTCGGACAGGGGCCGCTCCCGCGTCGGCGAGGCCGCATGGTACCGTCGCCGTCGATGAGCGGCGAAGACATCGCGGTGATCGGAGCGGGGAGCTACGGCACCTGTCTGGCCGTGCTGTTCGGCAACCACGGCCATCGCGTCTGTCTCTACAACCGCAACCCGGAGACGACGCGGGAGATGGAGGCGGCGCGCGAGAACACCGCGTACCTGCCGGGCCATCGGCTGCCCGAGACCGTCACGGTGACGAGCGATCTCGAGGCATCCGTCCGCGGCAAGCGGTTCGTGTTCGGCGTGACGCCATCGCACGGAACCCGCGACGTGCTGTCTCGGGCGGCGAAGTCGATGGACCCCGATGCGATCGTCATCAACGCGTCGAAGGGACTCGAGGACGGCACGCTGCACACGATCGACGCGGTCTATCGCGACATCCTGCCCGAGCGGATCGCGGCCCGCGCGACCTACCTGTCTGGTCCGACGTTCGCGAGCGAGCTGGCGGCGGGGATGCCGGCCGCGATCGTGCTCGCCGGCCGCGACCGCGAGACCACGCTCGCCGCGCAGAAGGCGCTCACCGGGATCAACTTCCGGATCTACTCGACCGACGATGTGCTCGGCGTGTTGATCGGCGGCGCGTTGAAGAACGTCGTCGCGATCGGTGCGGGCGTCTCCGATGGACTCGGCTTTGGCTCGAACACGCGCGTCGCCCTGATCACGCGCGGGCTCGCGGAGATCACCCGGATCGGGGTCGCGCTCGGGGCTACCGCACAGACGTTCGCGGGATTGTCCGGAATGGGCGATCTCGTCCTCACCTGTTCGGGCGATGCCTCGCGCAACCGTCGCGTGGGACTCGCTCTGGGCCAGGGCAAGAAGATGGCCGACATCCTCGCCGAGATGAAGCAGGTCGCCGAGGGCGTGAAGACGGCCAAGGTCGCCAAGCAGCTCGCCCAGAAGATCGGCGTCGACGCGCCGATCATCGACGCGATGCACGCGATCATTCATGAGGGTGTTCCGGTGCGGGAGGCGATCATGCGGCTCCTGACCCGACCCGCGAGGTCGGAACGCGACTAGCCATGCTGGGCTTCGTCCTCGACGACATCTTCACGTCCGGGCACCGCTCTCCTTCGGGGCACCCCGAGCGACCGGCGCGCGCAGAGGCAGTGCGCGATGCGCTGGTAGCCGCGGGCATCGCCGATCGTGGTCGGCGGATTCCGACGCGGGTGGCCTCCGACGAAGAGCTCGCGCGCGTGCATGGAGGGGCCTACCTCGACGATCTGGTGAAGCGCGTGCCGGGCAACACCGGGTGGCTCGACGCCGACACCTACTTCTCGCCAGGCACCTGGGATGCCGCGCGCTCCGCAGCTGGTTCCACGTGTCAGCTGGTGACGGACGTCCTCGACGGCGCACTGTCCCAGGGCATCGCCGTCGTGCGGCCGCCCGGCCACCACGCGACTCGCGATCGAGCGATGGGATTCTGCCTGCTCAACAACGTTGCCGCCGCTGCGAGCGCCGCGCGAGCCCGCGGTGCGGCACGCGTCGCGATCGTCGACTGGGATGTTCATCACGGCAACGGCACCCAGGACATCTTCTGGAACGATCCGTCGGTGCTCTACCTCTCGGTGCACCAGTACCCGTATTACCCGGGGACCGGCGCTCCGACCGAGGTCGGCGGTGATCAGGCCAAGGGCGCGACGATCAACGTCGGCTTGCCGGGTGGTTGCGGCGATGCCGACTACGCAGCGGTGTTCGACCACGTGTTCCTTCCCGCGATCGCGAGGTTCGCGCCCGACGTCCTGCTCGTCTCGGCGGGCTTCGACGCGTTCGAGCATGATCCACTCGCGGGTATGCGCGTCACGCACGGCGGGTTCGCTGCGATGGCGAACCGGCTGCGCGCGATCGCGGACCGGACAAGTGCGGGCCGAATCGTCGCGGTGCTCGAAGGTGGCTACGATCTCGACGGGCTCGCCGGCGGAATGACCTCGGTGCTCACGGCATTCGCGCGACCAGCAGAGCCATTGCCCGAGATCGCACCTCTTCCCGCGAACATGGTCGCGCGTGCGGCGATCGAAGGCACCCTCGCAGCGCATGCTGCGGCCGGCCAGCCGATTCCACCGGCCACGCGATGAAGCGGCACCAGACGGCAGACCTCGACGGGACGGGTTTCGGCGGCCGGTACACGCTGCTGCGTCGCCTCGCGATCGGTGGGATGGCCGAGATCTACCTCGCTCGTCAGGCCGCGATGGCCGGGTTCGAGAAGGAGGTCGTGATCAAGCGCCTGCGCGCCGAGCTCGCCGATGATCCGCGAATCGTCGAGATGTTCCTCGACGAGGCGCGGATCGGCGCGCTGCTCAACCACCCCAACATCGTCCACGTCTACGACGTCGACGAGCACGACGGCGTGCCGTACATCGCGATGGAGTACATCGTCGGCGAGGAGCTCAACGAGCTGTGCCGGCGCGGGCTCACGCACGGTCGCTTTCTGCCGCTCGAGCACGCCGTGGAGCTGATCCGCCAGGCGGCGCTCGGGATGGGCTACTTCCACGCCAAGCGTGGTGCGGAGGGCACGATCCTCAACGACCAGCCGCTCGAGATCGTTCACCTCGACATCTCGCCGTCGAACCTGCTCGTCACGCAGGACGGCACGATGAAGGTGATCGACTTCGGAATCGCCCGGGCCCGCGGGCAACGCGCGCGTACCGATGTGATCCCGGGAAAGCTCTCGTACATGTCGCCCGAGCAGGCGTCGCGCACGGCGGCTTCGCACGGCGTCGATCACCGCAGCGACATCTTCTCGCTCGGTATCGTGCTCTACGAGATCACCGTGGGTCGGCGGTTGTTCCGCGGACCCGCGAACGAAGTCGTCCAGAAGTTGATCGCGGCCGAGGTCGAGCCGCCGACGTTCTTCCGCCGAACGTTTCCACCCGCCCTCGAATCGATCGTGCTGCGCGCACTCGAGAAGCACCCGGCCGATCGCTACCAGAGCGCCTACGATCTCGCGGATGATCTCGAGACCTTCCTGCGCGATGAACGCCTGCACTCGGGGCCCGTCCGCATCGCGCGCTACCTCGACATGTTGACGCACGCGGCCGGTGGCGAGCGCCGTCCCGAGCTGGTGTCGGAAGCCGAGGCGCGGCGAGGCGAGGGTGGCGACGAGCTCGACTTCGATAGCCAGGTGTTCGATGGCTACAAGGCTCAGGAGGGTGCGCCGGGGCCCGAGCAGGCTCCCGAGTGGGAGGACGCGGAGCAGCCCGAGGCGGATGTCGCAGCGGCCCTCGGGATGGAGCTCGCGGAGCTCCGTGCGCTGCGCACCCCGGTGCCCGTGCGCCCCGCCGGGATGGCACCGCTGAGTGGCAAGGAACCCAAGCTCGCTCCGCCGAAGCGCGCGATCACGCACGATGAGGAAGACGCTCCACCGCGGG
>JACCQV010000875.1 GCA_013813945.1 Deltaproteobacteria bacterium
CCTGTGATCTTGTCGGCGCCGACCTTCACCGAGGCCGTGCCGCCATCCTTGACCTTGTGGCACGTGCGCTCCGCCGTGACGACCGCGCCGTTCTCGCACGTGGCGGAGAAGTCCCAGCACACGTCGACCTCGCTCTTGCCTTCTTTCTGAGTGAGCACGCAATCGATCGCGGGACCCTCGACGGTCCGGCACTGGACGTCGACGTAGACCTTCTCGGAGCAGCCGGCCATCGCGGCGATGACGATCACGAGTGCAGCGCGGTTATTCATGTGGGGACTGTACGGCGGAAGCGCTCCGACAGGTCGTCTCACGCTCGCAGGAGCGTAGATCGCTGGGCCTCGCGATCGGCTGGAGCGCCCTGACGTAGCGAAGCGCTTGCATAAGCGCACGCGAGATTTTTTGCGTCGGTGGTGTGCGCAGCCTACCATTTTCGGTGCGATGACCCGACACGCGTACTGGCTCCTGTTCGTGATCGGTTGCGCGTCGCCCATGTCGGCGATGCGCGACGACAACCGCCGCCTCAACACGACGGTATCGGAGCTCCGCGCCGATCGACGTACGCAGGAGCGCAAGGTGCGCGACCTGCAACATCAGCTCGACAAGCTGCGCGCGACGCAGGTCAGCGCGGTGATGGCGGCGTTGCCGCCGCTGCCAGTCGAGGTCGCTGCACCGCCATCTGCAAGCGCTCCGTCGGACGGTTCTCGCGTGGTCGCGATCACCGAAGACGGTACCGAGATCGTGTACGAAGGCGATGCTGCCGCCGGCAAGAGCGCGATGCTCGACGAGGAGACGCCGGCGCCGCGCCGCGCGCGTCCGCTGCCGCCGGTGATCGAGATCAGCAGCGGTGACCGAGCCGACACGCGTCGGATGCCGCCGGTGTCCGCACGCACCGCGCGGGTGACCACACGGGAGCGCGAGGCTGCGCCCGAGCGGTCCGATGACGCGGGCGTCGAGTATCGCGCCGCGGTCGAGCTCGTGAAGGGCGGCAATCACGCGGACGCGATCACCGGGCTGCGTGGCTTCCTTCGCCGATTCCCGCGTCACGACTACGCCGACAATGCGCAGTACTGGCTCGGCGAGGCGTTCTACGCGCAGAAGGACTACCCGCACGCACTCGGGGAGTTCCGCAACGTCATCGAGACCTACCCGCGTGGCAACAAGGTCCCCGACGCGCTACTCAAAGTAGGATACTGCTATCACGCGCTCGGTCAGGCCGAGAAGGCGAAGGCGGTCCTGGAGCAAGTCGTGAATCTCTATCCAAAGACCGAGCCCGCTGCGCTCGCCGCGAAGCGGTTGGGTGACGGCGCGATGGGAGAATCGCAATGAACCGCGCGTTGTTCACGATCGCCACGCTCGTGCCTGCTGCTGCGCTCGCTCAGCCGATCGGCCAGGGTGGGGCAGGACCGACAGGCGACGTCAGCCTCGATCTCGATCCTGGCTCGCGCCCCGCGCCCACGCCACGTCCCGCTCCGGTCGAGAGGCCGGCGCCCGCGGCGCAACCGAACATCATCGTCGTCGGTCCCGACGGCAAGATCACGTCGACGGCTCCAGCGCCTGCCGAGAACGGCTACTTCGTCTCGGGCGGGAATCCAGCACCGGGTGTCGGCATGGATGCGCCGGCCGAGATCCACACGGGCGCACTTCCGGATCTCCACGTCGTCCGCAGCGGCGACACCCTCTGGGATATCTCGTTCTACTACTTCAACGACCCGTGGCAGTGGCCCAAGGTGTGGTCGTACAACCCGCAGATCACGAACCCCCACTGGATCTATCCAGGTGACCTCGTCCGGCTGTTGCCGCGCGGTGTGTTCGTCAATGCCCCGGAAGCCGGACCCGAGGCCACGCCGGATACCGGCAATCGCGATGCGGTGCCCGCACCGGCGAAGAAGTTCGAGGTCGCTCTCAAGCAGACCGCGTTCGTCGAGAAGAAGCAGCTCGATGACTCCGTGACGATCGATGGTGCCGTCGACGAGAAGGGTCTCCTCGGCGATGGCGACTCCGTTTACCTGAGCTACCCGGCGGGCAAGCCGCCCAAGGTCGGTCAGCGCTATTCGATCTATGTGCCCGGTACGAAGGCGAAGCAGGGCGACAAGGTGTTCGGCTCGTACGTCACGATCCTCGGCACGCTCGAGGTCGTCAGCGTCAAGCAGGACAAGCGAGCGCGTGGCGTGATCGTTTCTGCGAACCAGGAGATCGAGCGCGGCGCGAAGGTCGGCCCGCTCGTCAAGGCGTACAAGACCGTGCCGCCGGTGCAACCGAAGGTCGATCTGCAGGGAACGATCGTCGGTTTGCTCACGCGCGATCAGCTGATCGGTGACGGCGAGGTCGTGTTTCTCTCGCTCGGCAAGCAAACCGGCGTCGTGGTCGGCAATCGGATGACGGTCGTCCGTCGCGGTGATGCGATGCCCGAGAAGATGTCGAACGAGGTCGGAAGCGATGACCGCCGGTTCCCCGCGCGTGCGCTCGGCGAGATTGTCGTCGTGGAGGTCGGTGACAAGATCTCGGTCGGTCTCGTCACGCTGTCGGTCCAGGAGATGAGCGTGGGTGACATCGTGATGATGCAGGTGCCGAAGTGACGCGACCCCATAGCGGGCGACCCAGCTGATCGGGCAGCGGCACGTGCACCGTATATAAGGAAGGGGCCCCGGCCAAGCGGCCGAAATTGCTCATCCGGGCCGTCTCGCACTTGACGGGGCGGTCGCAGGTAGCTAATTGCATTCCCCCTGTGACCACACGCGTGCTGACCTCGGGAGGGTTTCCCCGGCGCCTCGAAGCGCTCGGCTGGAAGCAAACCGTGCGCGCTCGCGGCGAGCTCGGCGGTGATGAGCCGGCGGTCGCGATCGTGGGAGCACGTGCGGCGACCGCGATCGGGATGAGCCGCGCACATGCGATCGCGAAGCACCTCGCGAGCCGCGGTGTTCGCATCGTCTCAGGCGGGGCGCTCGGGATCGATGGTGCCGCGCATCGCGGCGCACTCACCGGCGGGGGGCCCACCACCGTCGTGCTCGGCTCCGGCCTCGACGTGCCGTACCCGGTGCGTCACCGACCGCTGTTCGCCGAGATTCTCGCGCGAGGCGGTGCGCTGGTCAGCCTGGTGGCCGACGACGCACAGCCGCGCCCCGGGATGTTCGTCGGTCGCAACCCGCTGATCGCGGCGCTCGCAGACGCGGTCCTCGTGATCGAAGCGGATGTGCACTCGGGGTCGCTGTCGACGGCGCGGGCCGCGCGGACGCAGGGTCGCGTGCTCGCCGCATGGCCCGGCAGCCGAGGTTGTGATCGCCTGCTCGCAACGGGCGCGGGAGTTCTCGAGAGCGAGCTCGATGCAGAGCTCGCGGCGCGCGGCCAGCTCCGGCAGCGCGAAGTCGCTCCGCTCGACCCGGTCGCCACCCAGGTCCGCGCCGCCCTCCTGGCCGGCTGCACCTCGGTCGACGCGATCGTTCTCCATACCGGCCTTGCGGTGCGTGCAGTCTTGCGCGCGCTGCCTCTGATCGAGAGCTCGTTCCCAGCGAGGAAGCAGTGAGTAAAGACGACAAGAAGGCGAAGCCCAAGGCGAAAGCTGCGAAGGCCGAGGCGGCGCCTGCGAAGCTCAGCGCCAAGGAGAAGTTCCAGGCGGCGCTGAAGGCGTCAAAGGACGGGCCCGCGAAGAAGCCGTCGAAGGACGAGCCCGCGAAGGCGAAGGGGAAGCCTGCGCCCGCGAAGGCGGCACCGGTCAAGGCCGTGAAGGCGGCACCGGTCAAGGCCGCCAAGGCCACGCCGCCGAAGGGCGTGAAGGTCGGCAAGGTCGCGCCTGCGAAGGAGCCCAAGGTCCCGGCGAAGGAAGCCGAGGTCGAGGCGCTCAAGACCAAGACCAAGACCAAGGCCAAGAAGGCCATGTCGCCCGCGAAGACCGCGAAGGCAGCGCGCAAGGAGAAGGCGCGCGCGTCGGATGCCGAGGCGGATGCCCTCGAGGCCGAAGAGCGGCTCAAGAAGCCGAAGAAGGTGAAGCCGGGCTCTGCGCTCGTCGTCGTCGAGTCACCGGCCAAGGCGCGCACGATCCAGAAGTACCTCGGCGCTGGTTATGTCGTGAAGGCATCGGTCGGGCACGTGCGTGATCTGCCGAAGTCCAAGATCGGCGTCGACTTCGACAACAACTTCGAGCCGACCTACGAGGTCATCGAGGGCAAGAAGAAGGTCGTCGCGGAGATCCGCAAGGCGGCGCGCGAGAACGAGACGGTCTTCCTCGCAAGCGATCCGGATCGCGAAGGAGAGGCAATCGCCTGGCACATCGCCGAGGAGATCAAGACCGTCAACACGAACCTCAAGCGCGTGCTGATCAACGAGATCACGAAGAAGGGCGTCGCCGCTGCGATCGCCGCGCCGCGCGAGATCGACATGAACAAGACCGACGCACAGCAGGCGCGCCGGATCCTCGATCGGCTCGTTGGCTACGAGATCAGCCCGATCCTGTGGAACAAGGTGCAGCGCGGACTGTCGGCTGGTCGCGTGCAGTCGGTCGCGGTCCGGCAGGTCTGCGAGCGCGAGGAAGAGATCAAGGCGTTCAAGCCCGAGGAGTACTGGTCGGTCGACGTGACCTGTCGCGCGACGCAGCCCCCGCCGTTCGAGGCGCGGATCTGGAAGTGGAAGGGCGAGAAGGCCGAGCCAAAGCTCGCCGACGAGGCGCATGCGATCGCGGCCGAGCTCAACGCGGGCACCGCCACGGTCTCGGCGGTCGACAAGAAGGAGCGTCGCAAGAAGCCGCAGGCGCCGTTCATCACGAGCCGCTTGCAGCAGGATGCCGCACGCAAGCTCCGCTACACGGCCAAGCGCACGATGGCGCTCGCCCAGCGTCTCTACGAAGGTGTCGAGCTCGGGGACGAGGGCCCGACCGGCCTCATCACGTACATGCGTACGGACTCGACGCGCGTCTCCGACGATGCGATGGCCGCGCTGCGCACGTACATCGGTGACACCTACGGTGTCGACTACCTGCCGGAGACGGTCAACACGTACGGCAACAAGGAGCGCGCGCAGGACGCCCACGAGGCGATCCGCCCGACCCTGATGGAGTGGACCCCCGAGAAGGTCGCGGTCGCGCTCGCCGAGCACCCCGAAGGCAACGAGCTGGTGAAGCTGTACACGCTGATCTGGCAGCGGTTCGTGGCGTCGCAGATGGTGCCCGCGGTTTATGACGCAACGACCGTCGACATGGAGCGCGGCGAGGCCGTGCTCCGCGCGACTGGCCAGGTGCTGAAGTTCGCCGGTTACACCAAGGTGTACGAGGTCGCCGAGACCGACGATGCCGCCGCGCAGGCCGCGGACAGCGCGGACCGTCTGTTGCCGCCGCTCGAGATCGGTGACGTGATCACGCTCGAGAGCGTCCGCCCCGAGCAGCACTTCACGCAGCCGCCGCCGCGGTTCTCCGAGGCCTCGCTGGTCAAGGAGCTCGAGGAGAACGGCATCGGCCGTCCGTCGACCTACGCCGCGATCATGTCGACGATCGTCGACCGTGGCTACGTCGAAAAGAAGGAGAGCCGGTTCTGGCCGACCGAGCTCGGCATCCTGGTCAACGGTCTGCTCGTCGTGAGCTTTCCGGAGATCGTGTCGAGCACGTTCACCGCGAAGATGGAGTCGGATCTCGACAGGGTCGAGGAGGGAGCGCAGGACTGGCGCAAGCTGCTCGGCGGGTTCTACGCGCCGTTCAAGCTCGAGCTCGAGACTGCGCGTGCCGAGATGCGTGACGTCAAGCGCGAGGAGATCGCGACCGAGTGGGTGTGCGAGAAGTG
>JACCQV010000286.1 GCA_013813945.1 Deltaproteobacteria bacterium
GTTCGAGCGCGCGCGTCCACTGGTCGACATCGTCGGCGCCGACCTCGCGGTCGAGCTCGCACTGACGTGGCACGGCGGGATGCGGATCCTCGACAAGATCGACGACGTTGGCGCGAACCTCTTCGTCGAGCGGCCGTCGCTGAACACCGCCGACAAGGCGATCGTCCTGACGCGAGCACTCGCGTGGCGGGGCGCGACGCTTCCGCCGCGCAGCATCCACCTGCTGTCGCGTCTGCTCGATCGCTGAGGCGCTACGCGGCCGCGGCGATCGTATCGATCACGTCGGTCTCGTGCTTGCTGACGACCGTCTTGCGCAGACACACCGGCATACCGATCAGCGCGAGGCCGACCCTGTAGTCATCGCCGTCGTCCTTGAGCCACACACCCTCCGCACGGAATCGATACGAGTCATCGCCGTCGTCGATCTGGATCTCGACCTGCTCGCCGCGCGCGACGAACGGTGCATTGCGAATGACGAGGCCACCCGGGCCGACCTCGACGATGTCGACGCGATCGTTGATCCGGTCGCCGCGCAGGAGACCCTTCAGGTTCGCCTTCTCGCGGCGGAACTTGCGGCCGACCTTCATGCGACGATCATCTTCGGTCGGCGCGAAGGCGGCCTCGATCGAATTGATCTGCTCGATCTCGTCCCAGTCGAGACCGACACCCAGTGCGCACTTCCCGATCAGGGTGCGGTACTGAAAGACGATCTCGACGAGCATGAACCGGGAAGTAGCAGGGGGCGTGCCACCGTGAGGCCTCAGCTGGTTTCGCGGTAACGCGCTGTAACTCCGTACCGGGAGTGCTCGATGGTAGCCCCACTTGCCAGGTTCAGCCGGGTGTCCCGTCACCAGACCGTGGTTGCCGGGCCACACGATGTGGGAGGGCTCGCCTCCAACCCTGTACAGATCCCGGCTTTGGAGTATCCAGATGTCGGATGGACTTGTTCGCGCAGAGCGCCAAGAAGCGCCAGGTCGGCCAGCCGCTCGCGGAGCGCATGCGGCCTCGCAATCTGGACGAGCTCGTGGGGCAAGCCCACCTCGTGGGGCCAGGGCGCATCCTGTCAAACCTCGCGCCGGGACGCGCCCTTCCGTCATTGTTGCTGTGGGGACCTCCAGGGAGCGGCAAGACCACGCTGGCGCGCCTGCTCGGCGAGGCGCTGAAGGCGGAGCTGATCTCGCTGTCCGCGGTCGATGCGGGCGTCAAGGATGTCCGCGAAGCCGTCGCGAAGGCCTCGGAGCGCCGCGACCAGTTTGGCGCCCGCACTCTCCTCTTCATTGACGAGATCCATCGGTTCTCGAAGACCCAGCAGGACGCACTGCTGCCGCACGTCGAGTCCGGTACCGTGACGCTGATCGGCGCGACGACCGAGAACCCGAGCTTCGGTGTGGTGTCCGCGCTGCTCTCGCGCTGCCGCGTCGTGCGCCTCGAGTCGCTCGCCGATGAGGAGCTCGCGAACCTCGCTGCGCGGGCGATCGCGGATGCAGAGCGCGGACTCGGTGCACTCGACGTCACGCTCGATGCCGAGGTCTCCGCCCAGCTCGTCGCGGCGGCGCAGGGAGACGCTCGCCGGATGTACAGCGTGCTCGAGGTCGCGGCCGATCTCGCGCGCCGCGCTGCGGGCGACGTACCGGCGACGCCGATCACGGCGGAGCTTGTCGCCGAGGCCGCACAGGGCAGAAACCTCCTTTATGACAAGGCCGGCGACGAGCACTACGGCGTCGTCTCGGTGTTCATCAAGAGCATGCGCGGCTCGGATCCCGACGCCGCGGTGTACTGGATGACGCGGATGATCGAGGCCGGCGAAGATCCGCGGTTTGTCCTGCGTCGCATGGTGATCTTCGCGAGCGAGGACATCGGCAACGCGGATCCGCAGGCGCTGGTGATCGCGGTATCGGCGCTGCAGGCAGTCGAGCTCGTCGGGCTCCCCGAGGGTGTGCTGCCGATGACCCAGGCGGTGACCTATCTCGCACTCGCACCGAAGTCGAACACGGCCCTCACCGCGTACGCCGCCGCGCGCAAGCTCGTGCGCGAGCGCGGCACGCTACCTGTCCCTGCGCGCTTCCGGCCCGGCTCGACGGCCCTCGATCGCTCGATGGGGCACGGCAAGGACTACAAGTATCCGCACGAGTTCGAGGGCAACTACGTGCCCGAGGACTATCTGCCCGACGAGATCCTCGGCGAGGCGATCTACGAGCCGATGCAGTCCGGGTTCGAGATCGAGCTCGCGTCGCGCCGCGCCGAGATCGAACGCAAGAAGACGGCGGCGGGCAAGCCGACCAAGCCGAGGCGCTAGGCTAGGGCGACGTCGCACGAGGTCGGGGTCGGGGTCGGGGTCGGGGTCGGGGTCGGGGT
>JACCQV010000319.1 GCA_013813945.1 Deltaproteobacteria bacterium
CACCGACCCCTGCGAGACGCGCGATCGTCGCAGCCAGTTCTCCGTCGAGGATTGGGGTCCAACCGACGGGTCTCCGCGATCGATCCGATCACGCGCAACGCACGCAAAACTGATCTTCGAATCTGCGGGATCGCAGACCTGAAAAAAAAACCGATCGGAGATGCGTTTTTTTTTCGAGAGACGCTTTGCAGAGACTGAGTTTCAGGCTGCGAACCTGGAGTCTCTATCGCCTCGAATCCAGCACTCCGGAGCGTCGACTGCCAGGCTACCCGACCGCTACTCGAGCCTCGTGCCGGACCCGCCGGATGCGCGCACGTAGGCTGACGTGGACGTCCTCCAGACCCGCTCCGACACGCGCGGTTGTGCGCCCGCGCCAGTGCCGCCGTGGAGGGGCTCGGCCGTTGTCTGCTGCCTTATTGAAGTGCGCGATCGCAATACACGGACGCAGCTCGTGCCCTGCGCCGCCTCACTCGAACGTGTGTCGCATCACCGGGACCGGACCGCTGCTGCCGATCCGGATGTCAGCGAGCGCGGGGTTCGTCGTCTTCGGGCCGCCGACGAAGAGCGAGTTTGATCGCTTCTGGCAGGACCAGTCGGCCGCGTCGTCGTCGTCGTCGGGCGTGGCGCTGCTCCGCGGAGGCAGCGTCGTGCAGTCGGGGTGCGGCGCATCGGGGAAGCCGTCCGCGTTCGAGTCGTACTGGAAGAAGCTGATCGCCATGCACACACCGAGCGTGTCGAGCAGCGGTCCGTTCTCGAACGCGACCGGCAATTCACCCGTGAACGTGTCCGCGAGATAGGGCCAGATGAACCTGCACGTCGAGCTCGCGTGCGAGCCCTTCTTGCCGATCGCGCACGTCCCGTCGCCGGCGACCGGCGCCGCCGACAGCGGCAGCTTCGCGAGTGCGGCCGCGTTGCCCTTGCTGTTGCCGACGTGCGCCGGCGTGCTGTCGACCTCGAGCGCAGCGCACAGCCCCGTGCACATGGTCTGTGTGGATCCGGTGCCCGCGTAGAAGAAGGGGACGAATCCGGGTGCGCAGGCGTTGATGCTCGAGCTCGCCGGTGCCACCCGATCCGTCTTTGTCCATGTCGCCGAGCTCGCGGGCGCGCACGAGAACTCGTCGAAGCCGTAGCAACCCTGCGAAGGCTGGCTGGGGTTCGGCGAGCCGCACGCTGCCGCCGGCGTTCCGACGAGCAAGCTCTGGGTGAGCGGGTTGCAACGCGCGTCGCAGACGCCTGCGACCGTGGTTGCCGTCCGCTACCGGCCGCTGCCGTTCAGGGCGCGCCGGTCGTCGCCTGAACGGGGTCGACCTCGATGCCGATGCCGCGCGAGACCTTGACCCGCGTGATCTCCTTGCGGTTCATCGCATCCTGCGGCGCACCCTCGGTGAACGGCATCTGCAAGACGATCAGATGCTCGCCGCCCTGCACGACGAGATGCAGCTCGGTGCCGCCGCCGCCCGCCTTGCACTGCACACCGGTGATCGCGTTCATGTCGGCAGCGGGTGAGAACACCGAGCACGTGCCCTTGTAGCGGCCGATCGAATGACTGACCTGCTTGCCGGTCTCGTCGGTCGTCGCGAGGAAGACGTCCGCCATCTCTTGAGTTGGGCCAACCGGCGAAATCCCCCACGAGACCTGGACCTTCTTGACGAGGTGCGCGGGCTCGTTCGAGCCGGCACCGCTGCCGGCGGTCGTCGTTGTGTCTTGCTTGGCGGACCCACCGCAGCCCAGAGCGACGATGGAGCCGAAGGCGGCAGACGCGAGGGCGATCACGAGGCGTGTCATGCGTCGCAGGCTACTACAGCGGGTAAGATGCCGGCATGTCACTGGCCCGTCTGGTCGTGATCGAGGGTCCGGATGCCGGCCGCGAGTTCGAGATCCCGATGCGTGGCGGGGTGGTCGGGCGTGGGGACGACTGTCTCGTGCAGCTCACCGATCCGACGGTCTCGCGCCAGCATGGCCGGATCGAGCTCCGCGACGGAGCGCTGAGCTGGGTCGACGAGAGCGGCAAGACGCGAACGCTGATCAACGGCGCTCCCGCCGTGCTCAACCGGCTCGAGGCCGGCGACGAGATCGTGCTCGGCGGCACGAAGATGGCGTACCTCCCGGTCGACGGCGTCGCGCTGACCAACGCCTCGAGCCACGTGACGATGGAGGTCGGGACGCGCCAGCTGCTGGCGCTCGTCGGGACCGACGACCGTGCGCGCCGCCACCTCGCGGCCCTCGCCGGCCTCGGTGATCGCCTGCGTGTCGAATCAGCGGCCGGGCGCGAGGCCGTCGCACGCGCTGCCTGTGATGCCGCACTGTCCGCGCTCGGCGCGCACCGCGCGTTCGTCCTGTCCGCAGGGCGCCGCGTGGCACCGGTCGCCGCGGCGGTCGCCCCCGGCGGATCGACCCAGCTTCAGATCCCGCAGGAGCTCGTCGACAAGGTCGTCACCAACAAGCAGGTCGTCACCGCGGAGACCGGCGATCGCGCGCTGATCGCGGCGCCGATCTACGGCGGCGCCGACGACATCGCCGGCATCCTGTGGATCGATCGCAAGGGCAGCGCGTGGGAGCAGATCGATTCGCTCGCGGCGCTCTGCGTCTCGCATCTCCTCGGTGCAGCGTGGATCGGTGCGGATACGCGCGATCAAGCCGTGCGCCGCGCCGATGCCTTCGAGGAGCAGCTGCTCGGCCCAGCATCCGGGACCAGCGACGGCGAGCTGATCGGCCGCTCCGAGGCAGCGCAACGCGTCGTCGCGTTCGTCAAGCGCGTCGGCCCGAGTGACGCGACCGTCCTCCTCGGAGGTGAGTCGGGCGCAGGCAAGGAGATGGTCGCCCGCGCGCTCCACCGCGCCTCGCGCCGCGCGAAGGGTCCATGCGTCGCCATCAACTGCGCGGCACTCACGGAGAGCTTGATCGAGAGCGAGCTGTTCGGGCACGAGAAGGGGGCGTTCACCGGCGCCACCGAGAAGAAGTCCGGCCGGTTCGAGATGGCCGACAAGGGAACTTTGTTCCTCGACGAGGTCGGCGAGCTCCCGCTCGGCCTGCAGACCAAGTTCCTGCGCGTCCTCGAGGAGCGTCGCTTCGAGCGCGTCGGTGGCCAGAAATCGATCGAGGTCGACGTCCGCATGGTCGCCGCCACGAACCGCGATCTCGCCGAGATGGTCAAGCGCGGGACGTTTCGCGAGGACCTGTTCTACCGGCTCAGCGTCATCCACATCGACGTGCCGCCGCTGCGCGAGCGCCTCGACGACGTCCCGCTCCTCGCCGATCACTTCCTCGCCCGCTTCCGCCACCAGGGCGCCCGCCGGATCACCGGCTTCGCTGCCGACGCACTCGCCGCGATGACCCGCTACGCGTGGCCCGGCAATGTCCGCGAGCTCCGCAACGCGATCGAGCGCGCGATCGTCCTCGGGGATCGTGAACAGATCGTGGCCGCGGATCTCCCGCCGCAGATGCTCGCTGCGCTCGGCTCGCCGCGCACGCGCAACTCGCCGCCCACTCCGCCGCTCGGCTCGGCGATCTCGGCGGCCGTCGCCCCCGCGCAGCCGATGTCGATCGATCCGACGCCACCGCCCGTCGCGGCACCGAAGCCGCCGGCCGCGCGTTCGCTGCGCGATCTCGAGAAGGACGGCATCCTCGCGGCGCTCGCGGCCACCGGTGGCAACAAGGCGCAAGCCGCGGCGATCCTCGAGATCGATCGCTCGACTCTGTACAAGAAGCTCAAGGACTACGACATCGAGAGCTGACTCAAGCCTCGCCGTCGTCCGCCTGCGCGCGGTCGACGACGTTCTGCAGCCACACGCGCTGCCCCGGGAGGACGTCAACGAACTCGATCCCGAGGCCTTCGAAGTCGTCGCCCGCTTCCTGGCGATCGACGACGCGGCGAACCACGCCGTTGACCTCGAGTGCGGGCCCTCCGTCGACGAGGATCGTCAGGCGGCACTTGGTGCCGATCGGATCGAGGATGTTCGAGCGAACGAACACGCCGCTCACGCTCAGGTTGCGGGTGGCCACCTCGATCTCGAGCTCGGTGCTGACATAGATCAGCGGGAGCTCGATCGAGTGACGTTCGTGGCGGCGCCGGACGAGCGGTTCGCCCCCGGGGTCCGGGGCCTCCTGCATCGGGGGCGGCACCGTGACGGCCATCATGGTGGTGGTGCGCGCCATCTTCGGGCGTGGCGTGGGATCGCGCTCGCGAAACGACGGCGGGACTTCCGACACTGTGAGCGTGAGCGTCGAGGCTTCGAACGACGGAACGTCGGGCATCCGGATCGTCAGCTCGCGCGTGCCGACATGGATGACGTCGCCGTCGGCGAGCCGCATCGCACCGCGAACCCGCCGGCCGTTGAGGATGGTGCCGTTCGCACTCTCCAGATCTTCGAGGAAGACCTCGTCTTCGCGACGGATGAACCTCAGGTGCCGACGCGACACGGCCGGGTCATTGAACCGGAGCATGCAGCCGACGTCGCGCCCGACCACGGTCTCGCCCACGGGCAGCTCGATGCTGTCCCCGAGATATTCGAGATAGAACGGTGGCACGCCCCGACTATCTCATGGGTCGCTAGGGACAGATCGGGTGCTGCGCCGTTCCGGTGCGCGTGGCGTCGTCCGCGATCGCGATTCCGGTGTCCTCGGCGACCTGGCCGCGCGTGTCGGTCACGCGGATCGTGTAGGGCCCGGCTCCGAGCCCGGAGGTCTCGATGAAGTAGTTGTACGAGACGCGCTCGATGGTCTGCAGCGTGCCCGCGGTCCCCGCCTCGATCTTGGCGATCGGATAGCGGTGATTGCGGACCTGGATCGCGGTCCAGAACGCGCTCGAGCCGTCCTTGAAGTGATAGCTCAGCGGACCCTGCACGTCGCACGCGACCTCGCGCCAGGTGATCTGGACGCGCCCCGCGGACAGCGGCGAGATCCGCGCGAAGGCCTCGGAGCTGAGGTCGAGGTCACCCGGATCACAGCCCGGACACTTGTCGACGACGCGAACGGTGACGGTCCCCGTGGGACCGGTGACCGCGACGCAGGCGCCACACCACGCGGCCGTCGCGTAGTCCGTCGCGTTGATCGCGGCGACCATGCGGTCACTGCTCGCGGGGAAGCTGCAGTTCCCGGTGCCGTCGGCGGCGTAATAGGTCGCCTCGCCGGACTTCTCGCCCGCCGGTGAGCTGCAGCTCGCAGCTCCGTCACCCGGCGGATCGTCCTCATCGCCGCAGGCGCCGCAGCCCGCTAAGGCAATGGCGACGAGGCAGCGAAGCACCGCACCATCATACGGACGGTGCGGCGAGCGGTCAGCCGTTCTTGCGCGGACGGCCGCGCTTGCGCGGTGCATCCCCGTTGCCGCCGAAATCCAGCTCCTCGGCGAACCGCTCCTCGACGAGGTCGTCGACGGAGGTATGAAGGGAGTCCAGCCGGCGCAGCTCCTCGCGCTCGAACTCGGCCAACGACGCGTCAACTCGCGGCGTACCTGCCGCCCTCCTGGATCCCTTCGCGGACATGCCCACATGTCCTACATCTGCGTACAAAGTACGCGCGAACGGGATCTGGCCCCAATTTTTTCTGCTTCGCGTGCGAGATAGTCGCGTCCTCCGACGACGAATGCCGGGATCGTCATAGCCGGGTGCTACTGCACGTCCATGACCCGGATCGTCGCGGTCGCTAACCAAAAAGGTGGCGTGGGCAAGACCACCACCGCGATCAATCTCGCGGCATCCGTGGCCTCGCGTGGCCATCGAGTCTTGCTCGTGGACTTCGATCCGCAG
>JACCQV010000324.1 GCA_013813945.1 Deltaproteobacteria bacterium
CCTCGAGCCGGCGCACGACGCCGCAATGCGTGCCGTGCTGACGGGGCGCGAGGGCAAGGTCAGCTACGCGTGCCCGCTGACGAAGAAGTGGGCACGCACGCTCTCCACAGAGTTCAAGAGCGGCGCCTGCCATGCCGGTCAGTACGAGACCTCGATCGTGATGGCGGCCGCGCCGGAGCTGGTCGACGAGCACGTGCGCACGACGCTCGCCGCCGTTCCGGTCTCGCTGTCGGAGAAGCTTGCTGCCGGCGTCAACACGTTCACGGCCATGGGAATGGAGCTCGCGTACGCCGGGGCGCCGGCGTCGGCGACTGTCGAGGAGGGTGAGCAGCTGATCCAGCGGCTCGCCGAAATGGTGGTAGGTGAGGTGCGCGAAGCCCTCGGATTGCCCGTGTGATGGCGCGCGCGAAGGCCAAGAGCAAGAAGCCGAGCAAGTCGGCGAAGCCCGCGACCAAGCCGAGCGCCGGGCGCACGAAGAAACCAGCCAGCAAGCGTGCGGCGAAGCCAGCAAAGCCGACCAAGCGCGCGAGCTCGCCACGCGAGACACCACGCACGCGCGCTCCGACGATCTCCGTTCGCGACGAGACCCCGCGGACACGCGCCCCGACCGCATCACCGCGTCCGATCCACCGTACCGTCCTCGAGCCCGCGAACGAGCTCGCCGACCCGGCGCGCGCTGCCGAGCTCGCCGCACTCGAAGCGCAGGCGGAGACGCTCACGGATCCCGATCTGCTCGTCGCTCTCGCGACCCAGATCGACGGCCTCGGGATGCAGCTCGCGTACGAGATCTCGCGGCACGCGCACGACGAGGCGCACATTGCGCCGCTCAAGCCCGTGTTGATGCGCGTTCCGGCGCTCTATGGCCGGACGCTGCTCCGCGCCGCGGAGAAGTTCGACGATCAGGGAAGCCCGCGACGTGCCGCATACGTCCTGTTCGAGGCGCTGCGCAAGGCCTTCGATCACGATGTGATCACGTCCGTCGCCGGCGCGCTCTCGTTCGTGCTCGAGGCACATGGCCAGACCACGCCCGCCGCAAAGATCCGCGCACTCCTCGCCGAGCGCGACGAGCAGCGCGCTCGTGGTGTCGAGCGTCGCGAGGTTCGAACGCAGTTTGCGGCGGCGCTCGAGACGCTGCGCGATCGAGGCGTCCAGTGGGATGCGCTCGATGACGTCGCCGATCAGTTCGATTGAGGCTGATCAGGAGCGGCGGCCGTCTGTCAGCAGCCGCGCTGCTGGCAGGCCACCCGCGCGCTCGCGCAGAAACAGCGCACGCGCGCTGCGATCGACGAGGCGACACGCGCCGGCGCCGGCACCGACGCCCGTGCCGCACGCGAGCGCTGCCATCACGGTTGCGCCGATCGCGCCGCCGATCGACACGGGCAGCAGGAGGCCAAACAGCAGGCCACCCGCGAGCACCGCGATCGGTGGTGCAAAGATCAACTTCGCGGCACGCCGCGTCGGGGCTTCTTCTTGCCAGTCTTGCTCGCAGCCGTCACAGCGCTCTCCGGGCAACAGCGTGTGCACCGCGCAGCGTGTCCTCGTGCAGCGACCGCAGCGCATCACCGGTCTGGTGATGCAGTCGTGACAGGGAGCGAGACCCATCCTGTAACTCTGCCCGAACGATTCCGAGTGCCAAGGACGATCCTCACGGCGGCACGCGTCACGTCGTCGGGGTACCGTGGATCCGTGATCCGCATTGCGCTCCGCACGGTCCTGATTGCTCTTACTTCCTGCGGAGCGCCACCGCCCGTCTCACCCCCGCCCACGGCGAACCCACCGGAACCTGTGGCGGATCCCGTGAGGCCGGTCGCACCCGACGCGAAACCTGATGTTTCGGTATCGCCGCCGCTCGCACCAGGGATGCCGGCCGCCCTCCTGGTCCGGCCCCCGGTGAATGCTGTCGGGAGCCTGCTGTTCCTCGGGGCGAGCTCGAAGATCGACGGCATCGCCGTGACGTTTGCTCGGAGCTCGAGCAAGCAGGTCGGCCGGGTAACGACCGGCACGTTCGAATTCAAGCTCGTGAAGGGCGGCAAGAAGGTCGAGGTTCAGCTGGAGACGACGCAGTCGCTGTTCCAGGCCGAGGCCGTCGCGCATGGTGCGCTGTTCGTCTTCGAGCAACGGTCCGAGGACATCTTCACGGTCATGCTCGCTGCCGCCGCTGCACCGGCGCAGCTCGACGAGCAGGCCTGCCTGGGTCTGATCGATCAGGCCGCGAAGCGCGCGGGGATCAAGGAGACCGGCGCCAGTGGCCTGGTGAGCGAGCTCGGAATCCTGCGGGTGCCCCGGGACTCGTGGACCGCGTACTGCGGTCGCTATACGAAGCGCGTCTGGTTCAGCCCCCGCGGGGAGGCCGGCGCCGGCGCTACTCCTTGATGCCGTGCTTCGACTTGATCTGCTCGAGAACCTTCGAGTACTCGACGTCCCACGCCTGAGTACCCTCTTCGAGGTTCTTGATCCGGTCGCGGACTTCCTGATCGATCGCCTCGTCCACCTGCATGTGCTTCTTGCAGATGTCCTTGATCTTGCGGCGCAGGATGGCGTCCTCTGCGAACACCTCCTCGACGTGCCGGGACGCCATGAATGCCTCGAGCATCTGATTCGCGATCCAGGACAGGCCCTCTTCGCCGAGGCCGAATTCCTTCTGATCCGCGAGCTGGCGCTTGGTGCGGCCGAGGTGCGAGTAGGGTAGGCCTCGGATCTCGAGGATGTCCTTCGCGCGCTCGGTCAGCTCCTTGTCGACCCGGATGTACTCCTTGAGGACAGACGCCGAATCCAGCTGGGCCTCATTGTTGTCGCTGACTTCGATATCACCCGCTGCCGTCAGCGTCGTGATGATCTCGGCCGCGATGGAGTCGACCTTCCCTGGATACAGTCTCATCTCGGCGGCACTGTAGGGTCCGAAGGGCACCCATGCAAGGTACGTAGCGTACTCTCGCCGGCCTTTTTTCAACGATGTGCACCATCGCTCTCCTCCTCGATACCGTCGCTGATGCACCGATCGTGGTCGCTGCGAATCGCGATGAGCTGTACGCGCGACCGACGAGACCACCCGAACGGTCAGCCTCCGGCATCGTCGGTGGCATCGATGTGTTGTCGGGAGGAACCTGGCTCGCGGTACGCGCCGATGGTCGGTTCGCGGCCGTGACGAATCAGCGCGCACTATCGACGCCGCCGCCGGGTCTGCGATCCCGCGGGCTCGCCGTGCGCGAGCTGGTCGAGAGCGATGATCCGGATGCGTACGTCCGCGCGATCGATCCAGCGCGTTACGCGAGCATGAACCTCGTGTGGGGAGACGGGCAGCACGCCTCGATCGCCTACGCGCGGCAGGACGGCCGGCTCGACATCCAGGCCCTGGGTCCGGGGATCCACGTGCTGTGCAACGACCGGCTCGGAGCCGAGGGCTTCCCGCGCGGAGCTCGCTTGCACGCGGGGCTGGCCGCGATCGCCGGGCAGTCGTTTGCGCAGAGCCAACCGGTCATCGAGCGCGCACTCGGCGATCACACGCGCGTGGCCGTCGCGGAAGTTCCACCATCGCACCTGCCACCCGAGCTCTCGCGCGAGCTCACGGCGACCTGCATCCACTCCGAGCTGTACGGCACGCGATCGTCGACGATCTTCGCGGCTGCGCGCGGGCGCGTGCTCCACTACCTCCATTCGGATGGTGCGCCGTGCACCACGCCCTTCCTCGATCGGAGTCCACTGCTTGGCTGATCCACGTCCGCGCAAGCTCGTCGTCGCCGGCCTGATCGTCGGTGACGATCAGCGCATCCTGATCACCCAGCGACGCGCGGACCAGAGCCTGCCGCTGCAGTGGGAGTTTCCCGGCGGCAAGGTCGAGCCCGGAGAGGCGCCGACGGACGCGCTCGCGCGCGAGCTCGCCGAGGAGCTCGGGGTCGTCGCGGTCGTCGGCAAGATCTGGGACGTGCTGTTCCACGCGTATTCCGCGTTCGATCTCGTCATGCTCGTGTACGTGTGTCGCCTCGCACCCGGCTCGATCCCGCGCGCGGTCGAGGTCGCGGATCTTGTCTGGGTCCGGACCGACGAGCTGCCTGGTGCGTGGGACATCCTGCCGGCAGATCGTCCGCTGGTCCTGCGTCTCGCCGCAGAGGGACCCCCCGCTTGATTGACCCTATGTCTTTGACCTGCCTACAATTCGCGTGATGGAAGGCCGCGCCAAGGTCACGAAGGAAGTCCTCTGCGAAGAGGCACGCTTCATCCTCGCGAAC
>JACCQV010000347.1 GCA_013813945.1 Deltaproteobacteria bacterium
ACGCCATGATCGGTGGCAACGGGATCCTGGTGTCCGAGCTCATCCAGAGTGCGCAGCGCGCCATCCCGAATGTTTCGATCCATGTGTTCGATACCAAGGGCGCACCCGTATTCGAGCCGCGCGGTCCTGCTCCAGCGCCGAACACGCTGCCTGCTGCGGTGCGCGCGACGCTTGCCGATGCGACGCGCACGGCGGCCGGCGAGCTGATCCACAGACCCGTGCTCAACGAGCCGCGGTGTCACGAATGTCACGATGCCAAGGCCGCGCTTCGCGGCGTGCTCGCGATCGAGCTCGATGCGACGCGTGCCGAGCAGCACCGCGACGAGATCCTCGGCGTCGTGCTGACGGATGCGTTCGAGCAGGTGATGACGGCGAAGAAGACGGAGCTGCTCGATGGCTACTTCGCGGAGCTCAAGGAGCGCGTGCCGTCGATCCGCGATGTCGCGGTCTATGACTCGAGCGGGTCGCTGACGTTCGGTAGCTCGCCGAGTGGCCCGAGCGAACCATGGACGGCCGTGCTCGAGAGCGCGATGAAGCCGGGCATCAAGCCGCACACCGTCGAGATCGAAGGGATGAAGCTACGCATTGTCCCGATGCCGCTCGAGAAGCGGTGCATCGCGTGTCACGAGGAAGCCGGCGGTCCGGTCCGAGGTGCGCTCGTCGTCAGCCTCGCGCCGCTCGTTGCCGGTGGCGCCTCGGCAGAGCTCGAGGGCGTGATCGACACCTCGCTGCGCACGATCATGATGTCCGCGCTCGGCCGACTCGTCACCCGCTACCTGGCGACGGTCTCCGATACGAAGGCAACCCGCCAGCTCCGGCTCTACGACGCCGAAGGCCGCCTGTACTACGACGCGATCGCCGTCCCGACGCCGCCGCAGGCTGTCGCGGCTGCGCTCGCCACGCAGCGCGGGATGGTGAGCCACGATGGCAACAACTCGCTCACCGTCGTCGTGCCCCTGCTCAACGAGCCACGGTGCCAGACCTGTCACGGCGACGACCAGCCGGTGCGCGGCGCGATCGAGATCCGCGCATCCACGGATCGCGCGGCCCGGGCCCGGCAGGAGGCGGTGTCGAATGCGGTGCGCTTCGGGATCCTCACCGTTCTGATCGTGTTCGTCCTGCTTTGGTTCGCCCTCAAGCGAATCGTCGTCGATCCGGTGAAGCGGATCGGCGAGCTCGCGGACGAGATCGGGCAGGGCAATCTCACCGCCACGGAGGTCCGCGATGCCGGGCCGAGCGGTGACGAGGTCGCGCGCCTCGGGACCCGGATGAACGAGATGGTGCGCGGCCTGCGCGCGAAGCTTCACCTCGAGAAGTTCGTGTCCAAGGGCACGGCCGAGGCGGCGCGAGGTGCAGCGTCGGGCAACATCGCATTCACGCGTGAGGGTGTGCGGACCACGTGCACGGTCCTGTTCACGGACATCCGCGGCTTCACCGCGTTCTCCGAGCACGTCGAACCCGAGAAGGTCGTTGGCATGCTCAATCGCATGCTCGAGGCGCAGGCTGCGGTCGTCGAGAAGTTTGGCGGCGACATCGACAAGTTCGTCGGTGACGAGCTGATGGCCGTGTTCCACGGTGACGACGGCCCGTCCCGCGCTGTCCAGTGCGCGGTCGAGATGATCTATGCGGTCGAGAAGGCGCGTGATGGCGAGGAAGCGATCGCGGTCGGTGCAGGCATCGCCTACGGCGACGTGGTCTACGGCGCGATCGGCTCCGAGCAGCGGATGGACTTCACGGTGATCGGCGACGTCGTCAACACGGGTGCACGACTGTGCTCGCGTGCTGCCGCGAGCGAGGTCCTGGTGTCCGCCCCGGTGTTCGAGAACGTGGGGACGCTCGAGGACATCTTGTTCGAGCGCGTCGAGCCGCTGCTCCTCAAGGGCAAGAGCGAGCCGCTCGACACGTACCGCGCGGCGTCGACCCGGATGTCGCAGCAGCGCGGCAACTCTTAATTGAGGAGCGCCTCTTCCTTGGTGTCGGACTTGGGAGCGTCCTGGGAGGTTGCGGCGGTCGCAGCCGCATCGGCCGCGGCAGCATCCTTGATCTGCGACAGCGACATGCGTCCGGTCGCCTCGACCTTGGCGGCCGCGGCGGCGTCGGCGAGACGCTTCATGTTGCGCTCCATGATGAACTGCGTGATGTACGGGAAGCCGATCTGGATGCCGTTGAGCTTCGGCGCGATCGTCGACTGTAGGCCGAACATGATCACGGCCGCGCGCTCGACGTAGAACCAGCCCTCGGGATACGCGATCGCCTTCATCAGCTCGCGCAGCTCGTCGCGCTTCATGTCGGGATCGGCGAGCTGCTCGGCGGCGGCCGACGTGTCGATCTTGCCGAAGTCGGTGATGTTGAGGTTGAGCAGCTTTTCGAAGTACTTGCGGACCGTGCGCTCGAGCAGCTCGCGATCGCCACGCGGGTCGACGAAGCCCATGGTGTTGATGCCCTGGACGACGAGGTTGTCGTTGCGGGTCATCAGGCCCTGCAGGATGTCGAACATGCCGTCGGCCAGGTGGTCGTTGAGCTCGGTCGCGCTGCCGAGATCGAGCACGACGATCCGGACCTGCCCCTGTGGACCCTTCTGGACGAAGAAGTTTCCAGGGTGGGGGTCGGCATGGAAGAACCGATCGATGAACAGCTGCTTGTAGAAGACCTTCGTCAGCTTGGTGGCCACGTCGTAGGGATCGAGGTCGAGCTTCTCGAGCGCGTTCTTCTTCGTCATCTTGACGCCGTCCATGAACGACATCGTCATCACCGTCGGCGACGACCACTGCAGATAGACCTTCGGGAACAGGACGTCGGGGTCGGTCGCAAAGTTCGCGGTCATCCTGTCGATCATCCGTGCTTCGTTCGCGAGGTCGGACTCGCGCGACAGCATGTCCGCGAGCTGCTCGTGCACGCGGGAGATCTGCTGGATCGGAACGAAGTTCTTGTAGACCGCGAGCGCCCAGCCGAGGACCTTGAGGTCGACCTTGATGATCGTCCTGACGTTCGGATAGAGGATCTTGACGGCGAGCCGGTTGCCGACCGCGTCGGTCGCCTCGTGGACCTGACCGAGCGAGGCCGCGGCGATCGGCTCCTCGTCGAACGTCACGAACACCTCGTGCGGCTGCTTGCCGAACGACTTCACGAACGTCGTCTTGATCTTCTTGTATGGCTGCGGCGGAACCGCATCCTGCAGACCCTCGAGCTCCTCGGTGTACTCGCGCGGCAAGAACGTCCCCATCACGGAGAGGATCTGACCGAGCTTGATGTACACGCCGCGCAGGTTGACGAAGCCGTGATACATGCGGCGCGCGTTGCGCCGGTTGATCTTCTTCCAGCGCGCGCTCTTGCCGTAGCGCGTAGGCCACAGCCGCGCCCAGGACATCTGCCACAAATAGCTGAGGAAGATGACCGCGAAGACGCGAAGCGCGCGGAGGAGTCGAATCGCAGCAGTCATCAGTCTAGGTGCTCTCGCGATGGTAGCATTCCGAGGGTGTCGGACCTCTTTGATCGCGCCTCGAAGTTCTTCCAGGAGCTGCAGACCGACATCTGCGCTGCGCTCGCCGACCTAGATGGTGGGCAGGGCTTCACGTCCGACGCGTGGCAGCGGCCGGGTGGCGGAGGGGGCGTCGCCCGGGTC
>JACCQV010000360.1 GCA_013813945.1 Deltaproteobacteria bacterium
CGGCTGAACGTCACGGTCGACCACACCGTCTCGAACGCATCGGTCGACAGCTCCTGCGGGACCAGGCCGATCTTCGAGCGCGCGGCGCGGAAGTCGCGAATGATGTCGTGGCCGTCGGCGACGACCGTGCCCGCGCTCGGCCGCACGATGCCGCAGATGATGTTGATCAGTGTGGTCTTGCCGGCGCCGTTGGGGCCGAGCAGCGCGAGGATCTCACCCCGGCGGATCGTGAGGTCGACGCTCTTGAGTGCGTGGAAACCGCTCGCGTAGGTCTTGCTCAGCTTGCTGACGGTCACGATCGCGGGGGACGGCTCGGGCATCGCGGTGTTCTACCCTGTCGGGGCGGTCCAGCCCCTGGGTTCGTGTACGATCCGGACGTGCGCCTCCGGGCGACGATCCTCGTCAAGCTGCTCGTCGCGCTGGTACTGCCGGCGCTCGCGCTGTTCACGTTGTTCGCGTTCGTCGCGTACGAGGTGAGCCGCCGCGATCTCGACGACGAGCTCGGCAAGCGGCTGGAGGCGATCGCGGCCGCGGCGACCACGCACCTGCGCGGCAAGTACCTGCTCGATCTCGCGCCGGGCGAGGACGGCCAGGGCTCGCATCAGGCCTACGTCAAGAAGCTCGAGGCCGTCGCAGCCGCAACAGGCGCCCACCTGTTCGTGTTCGATGCCTCGTTCAACAGCCGCGCGGACAGCACGCCGGGCGTCGAGATCGGCACCCATTATTTCCGTGCGGAGCTCGACCGCGCGGAGCTCGCGCGCGTGTTCGAGCGCGGCGCGAAGGTCTCGTCCGTCACGTTCGTCGGCAAGGACGGAATCACGTACAAGACCGGCTATGCCCCGGTTCATGCCGAGCTCGATCCGGCGACCCCTGTCGTACTCGCGCTGGGAGCGCAGGCGCCGGCGTCCTACTTCAGGAAGCTCGAGAAGCTCCGCGGCCAGCTGTTCCTGTGGGGAGCCGGGCTCGCGGTCGTCAGCATCGCGGCGGCGGTGATCGCGACGCTGTTGATCACGCGGAACATCCGTCGGCTCGCAGCGGCCGCCGAGCGGATCGGAACCGGCGATCTGCAGCAGCCGGTTGCGGTCAAGTCGCGCGACGAGCTAGGCCTCCTTGGCCAGACCATGGATCGCATGCGGATCCAGCTCGCCGAGCGCGATGCGCGCATGCAGCAGATGCTCGCCGGCATCGCCCACGAGGTCAGAAATCCACTCGCCGGCATGACGCTGTTCGCCGGGATTCTTCAGGACGAGCTACCGGACGGCGACGAGCGCCGCGGCCACGTCGATCGGATCCGCAAGGAGCTCGGCTACCTCGATCGCGTGGTCAACGAGTTCCTCGAGTTCGCGCGGCGGCCGCGCCCCGAGGTCGGTCCGGTCGTCCTCGACGAGCTCCTGCCGGAGGTGGCGCAGCTCGCGAGCTCCGACGACATCGCGGTCGAGGTCGGAACCACCGGGATCACCGCACGCGCGGATCACGCACAGCTGCGGCGCGCCCTCCTGAACCTGGCGCGCAATGCGGTCCAGGCAGCGTCCGCCGCAGGTCACACCGGACGCGCGGTGAAGCTGATGGCGGTCGCCACCGGCGAGGAGCTCGCCCTCTCGGTGTGGAATCGCGGCAAGGAGATCGCGCCCGAGACCTCGGGCAAGCTGTTCGAGCCCTTCTTCACCACGCGTGAGAAGGGCACGGGGCTCGGCCTCGCCTTCGTCCGCGAGATCGCGCTCGACCACGGTGGTCGCGTCGACGTGGTCAGCGCCGACGGCGAAACGACGTTCACCATCGTGATTCCGCGCTGAGAGCCATCCGTGATACCAAGGTCATCGATGGCGGTGATCCTCATCATCGACGACAACGAGACCGTTCGCGAAGGTCTCGCCCACGTCGCCAAGAAGCTCGGACATGAAGCCGTGATCGCCGTGAACGGCGGTGCCGGCATTGCCGCGTTCAAGTCCAAGCGCGCTGACTTCGTGATCACGGACCTCAAGATGGAGGGCGGCACCGGCGTCGACGTCCTCAAGGGCATCACCGCCCTCGATCCCGATGTTCCGATCATGATCATCACCGGCTTTGGCACGGTCGAGACCGCGGTCGAGGCGATGAAGCTCGGAGCGTTCGACTTCATCACCAAGCCGATCCAGCCCGAGGTCGTGCGCCTCAAGATCGAGCGTGCGCTCGAGCTGAGCTCGATCCGCCGCGGCCGGCGCAAGGCCGACGCGATCACCGAAGTCTTCCATGCCGATGCCGAAGCGCGCTTCCCCGAGCTGATCGGTGGCGGCGAGAAGATGGCGATCGTGCGGCGCAACGTGGAGAAGATCGCGGCGAGCGACACGACCGTGTTCATCGCCGGCGAGAGCGGCACCGGCAAGGAGCTGGTCGCGCGTGCGATCCACCGCCTGAGCAAGCGCGCAAAGGGCCCGTTCATCAAGGTCAACTGCGGAGCGCTGACCGAGACCCTGCTCGAGAGCGAGCTGTTCGGTCACGAGAAGGGCGCGTTCACCGGCGCGATCAAGCAGAAGCTCGGCCGGTTCGAGCTCGCCGATACGGGGACCCTGTTCCTCGACGAGGTCGGCGACATCCCACCCGCGATGCAGGTCAAGCTCCTGCGTGCCCTGCAGGAGCAGGAGTTCGAGCGCGTCGGCGGCGAGCATCCGATCCGGGTCAACGTCCGCGTGCTGAGCGCCACGAACAAGGATCTCGACGCCGAGGTCGCGGCGGGTCGATTTCGCGAGGACCTCTACTACCGGCTCCACGTCTTGCCGGTGAAGCTGCCGTCGCTGCGCGAGCGCCGCGAGGACATCCCTCACCTGTGCTCGCACTTCGTGGCGAAGCTCGGACCGAAGACCAACCCCCGCGTGCGTGCCGTCGGGGATGCCGCGCTCGGACGGATCATGGCGTACCACTGGCCCGGGAACGTCCGCGAGCTCGAGAACGCGATCGAGCAGTCGCTGGTGTTCGCGGAGTCCGACGAGATCACGCCGAACGCCCTGCCGCAGTTCCTCCAGGGCGGCGCGGAGGACGACGCCCTCAGCGTTCCGCGTGAGCTGTCGCTTCCCGAGATCCTCGATGACCTCGAACGCCAGCTGATCCTCAAGGCCTATACCAAGGCCAGTCGGGTCAAGACCGAGACCGCGCGCCTGCTCGGGATCAAGACCAGCGCCCTGTACTACAAGCTCGAGAAGTACGGCATCGAGTAACGCAACAGTGAGTCTCGGCAGGCGCGCGTGCGGGCGCACCGGACACGAGCTATCCACTGGCCATGATCGATCGCGCGAGGCTCGAAAGTTGGTCCTTCACCGCCCTGCGCGTCATCGCCGGGTTTGCGTTCTCGCTGCACGGCATCCAGAAGCTGTTCGGCGCCTTCACGACCCGCCCCAGTCCGGAGATGTGGTCGCAGGGCTGGTTCGGCGGCGTGATCGAGCTGATCTGCGGCGTGCTGATCTCCCTCGGTCTCGTCACCCGGCCCGCGGCGTTTCTCGCCTCTGGCACGATGGCGGTCGCGTACATCCAGTTCCACTGGAAGGGACAGCTCGGCTCGGGCCTGCTGCCGATCGTCAACGGCGGCGAGCTCGCGCTCATCTACTGCTTCCTGTTCCTGTGGATCTCGGTTCGCGGCGCCGGAAGCATGTCGATCGATCGCTTGCTCGCCCGCGAGTGATCAGCTCGGCGGTGCGGCGCTCGCCTCGAACTTGTCGAGGCAGGTCTTCAGCTCGGTGTCGATCACCATCCCGCGCGCATCCTGATCGAGGGTCGGAAGGGCCGCGCTGCCGAGCCGCTCCTTGATCGTCGCGCGATACGCCTTCCACCCCTCGCGCACCTGGTCGGCGCAGGCCTTGTCCGTGCACGCGCACGCCTGAGCCTTGTAGTCCGTGAGTCGAGTCACCACCTCGTCGAAGCCATCACCGGCCGCGCGAGCCCGGCACGCCCGCAACCTCTCCTCGGCCTCGCGGCCACGCTTTTCTTGATCGGCGCTCGCCTTGTCCTTGCCGACCCTTTCGCGTAGCCCCTTCCTGAACGCGAGCAGCTCGCTCTGCACCTTGACCATGCAGTCCGAGTCCCTCTCGTGACAACCACACATCTTCGTAGCGAGGGCATC
Source organism: Deltaproteobacteria bacterium (assembly GCA_013813945.1). Taxonomy (GTDB): domain Bacteria; phylum Myxococcota_A; class Polyangia; order Haliangiales; family Haliangiaceae; genus JABFXX01. Next base: position 4,091 of record JACCQV010000360.1, read on the forward strand.
CAGCTCGACGAGGATTTCGTCGAACTTCGCCATGCCCTTGCTGCCGCACCCGA
>JACCQV010000388.1 GCA_013813945.1 Deltaproteobacteria bacterium
AAGTTTCTCGAGGGCCTCTGCTATGGCCCCTCGTCGAGCGCGCTCAGAAACCGAGGGGCGAACCCTCAGCGTTTGCGCTCGTGCTCACACGCGGGTCACGACGTCCCCGGCGAGCCACACAATGCAATGGACTGCGCCGGAAACGAACTGTTGGGTCCACGTCCATGACCTTGCAGTCGCCTGCGAGCGTGCCGGCATCCTGAAGGTCACCCCGCGCAGCCTTCGCCACACGTTTGCGAGCTGGCTCGTGCAGGCGGGCGTCGACACGTTCCGCGTCGGCAAGCTCATGGGCCACAAGGACTCGAAGATGGTCGAGCGCTATTGCGGCCACTTGAAGCCGAAGAATTTGAGCGATTCGATGGCGCTGCTACCCCGGTTCCCGGACCTGTTCCCGACGGTGAGTCAGGCAATGGAGGTGGTCGAGGCGACAGCAGAACCGTGTGTCACTGGTGTGCAAAACCAGTGGCCGCTGACGTCACTTCTGGTTCCTTGAAGGTCCCTGGTGACCGCCCCGTCGGAACCGCAAAACAGCGGTTCTCCGACGAGGAATCGAGTAAAAACAGGGTGGGGGCAGAAGGACTCGAACCTTCAACCAGCGGATTAAGAGTCCGATGCTCTACCATTGAGCTATGCCCCCGGCCGGTTAGTCGTTTTAGTTTTCAGTAGTGAGTCCGAGCCGACTCGAACGGCTGACCTACGGGTTCGAAGCCCGGCGCTCTATCCAGCTGAGCTACGGACCCAGGGGCGCAGTAAATAGCGGGTCACGACGCAGACTGTCAAGTCCCCCGGCCGTCCGAGCACTTGCGCTGTAGCGCGTGCAGGGGTGCTCACGATCAGGGGACCTAACCTGGCGTAGTCAACTTTCAACTCCTGAATGGACGCCGGGAAAGCTCCAAATTATCGATGGCCTAGCGTGCGGATTGTCCTTCACAGTGGAACTTCGATCGGCGTATACGTCGACCGACTAGCTGCCAGGGGGATCGCGAATGTTCGTACGCACGACTCGACTCAATTTGATGTTGTCCGCGCTGTTCATCGTCACGATGGGCGCGTGCGGAGGTTTCGGTGGTGGGTGTGGAGCCTGCGGCTCCGTGCAACCACTGCCAGGCGGCAAGCTGCCGTCGGATCAAACCGTCGAGGGCGGTGCACAGATCCGCGTGACCCAGGCCGGCTTCCAGAAGCTGACCTCGATCTTGCCAGGTCTCATCAACTCGCAGTTCGCCGGCGGCTTCTGCGTTCCGAAGGGGACCTTCGGGAGCCCCGACAGCACGTTCGGTACCGGCGCCGCGTGGTGCAGCACGAACAGCGGTGGCTGCACCCCAGGCTGTCGCGCGAACGTCAGCGTCAACTCGCTGTCGACCTCGGTCAACGGCAACCAGACCCTCCGCGTGAATCTGTCGACGACGATCTCGTCGACGGTCCACATCCGCGGTCAGGTGCTCGGCGTCGGTCTCGGGTCGTGCAACCTGAACGTCAGCTCGAACAACCTCGGCGGTAGCTTCGACATCGCGTTCGGCATCAAGCCCGCCGATGGCGAGCTCGAGATTCGCCTGGCGCAGATCAACCAGTTCAACCTGAACCTCGACTTCAGCGGCTGCGGCATCCTCTCGGACGTCGGCAACTTCGCGAGCAGCATCATCGATTCGTTCCTCGGTCAGTTCCTCGTTCAGCTCCTGACCCCCGCGATCAACGATATCCTCCAGACGCTGATCCCGAGCCCGCTCGGCATCGCCGGCATGATGGACGTCGGCGCCATGCTCGAGGGGATCTCGCCCGGCACCGAGGGCTTGCTCGAGAGCCGCATCGTGCCCGGCGGCTACGTGCGGCTCGATTCGCTGAACCGCGGCATGAGCCTCGGCGTGATCACCGGCATGAACGCCGACGAGGACATCGTCACCCGCACCGGCATGCGCCCCGATGGCGTCCCGTACGCGAGCGAGCCGAGCCTGTGCGTCCCGCCGATCCCGACGCCGCAGTTCGGTTCGCCGCCCGCGAGCCTCCCGATCACGGCGCGCTCGACGTTCACGCTCAACCCCGCCGGTGAGTTCGACGGCATGCCAGAGCCCGCCGCGGATCTCGCGATGGGCCTGTCGGAGACCTTCCTCGATCTCGCGGGTCACCACCTCGTGACGTCCGGTGGCATGTGCCTCGGCATCGGTACCGCGTACATCAACCAGCTCAACGTCGGCACGATTGGAATCCTGGTGCCGTCGCTCGCCGAGCTTGCGTCCGACACGGGCCACGATCCGCTGCTGATGGTGACGCGCCCGCAGAAGGCGCTCGACTTCACGATCGGCGACAACACGGCGAGCTCGCCGGCGCTGACCGTTGGCATCCATCACATGGAGGTCGACTTCTACGCGTTCCTCTACGAGCGCTACGTCCGCGCGTTCACGCTCGACCTGACGATGAACATCGGCGTCAACCTCGAGTTCGAGCAGCTGCCGGGCCAGGACGCCGTGATCAAGCCGACGCTCGTCGGGATCTCGTCGAGCTCGGTCACGCTCACCGTCCTCAACAGCCAGTTCGTTCGCGAGACCCCGCAGCACCTCGAGATGGTGTTGCCGGCGGTGTTCGATCTCGTGACGCCGCTGCTCGGCAACCTGCCTCCGATCCCGGTTCCGACGTTCGCCGGGTTCACGCTCAACAACCTCTCGATCGAGAAGGTCGTCACCACGCAGGATGACTTCCTCGCGATCTACGCGACGCTTGGTGCGAGCACGCTGATGCGCCAGCTCGGCCAGGAAGACGCGTTCGCGAGGGCGGCCGTCCTCGAGATGGACAAGTCGATCGCGATGATGCCGCAGCCGAGCCTCGGTGCCTCGAAGCTGGCGAAGGTCGTCACGCCGGAGCCGGAGGCGATTCGCAAGTCGCTGTTGCACATCGAAGGCGGCGCGATGCCCGAGGTCACGTTCCAGGTCGATCGCTACGACTCGGCCGGTCGCGAGCTCGAGTGGGCCTACAACCTCAACGGCGGCATGTACCGCCAGTACGAGGCGGTCCCCGCCGGTCAGCTGATCGTTCGCGACCGCGCGTTCGCGTGGCAGGGCAAGTACGGCATCGGCCTCAAGTCGCGCGTCAAGGGCGACTACCGCACCGTCGGTTACGAGGACGTCACGCCGGTGATCATCGACTCGGTGGGCCCGAAGGTCGTCACCACGAAGATGTTCTGGGACGAGGACACCCTGAAGGTCCCGATGTTCGACATCGTCAGCGAGCACACTCTGACCTACGCCTTCGGCAAGCCGGGCGACGACGCACCGTCGTCCGAGTGGTTCAAGGGCGGCACCGTCGAGCTCACCCGCGAGCAGCTCGAGACCTACTCGGTCAACGAGGAGCTCGTCGTGTTCGCCAAGGACGAGGTCGGCAACACCACGATCGCGATGGTCGCGCCGTTCCACGGCCAGTCGGGCTCGTCGGGCTGCGCGTGCCAGACCTCGGGCGTTCCGTCCGCGGGTGGCGTCGGCATCATGCTGTTCGTCGGCCTGATGCTGTTCGGCCGCCGTCGTCGCGCGCGCAAGGTCCTCCTGGTGGTCCGCAAAGCCCGCCTCGGCCGCGTCGTCACCACGGTGGGTCTGTGGCTCGGCGTCTCGATCGTGATCTCGCTGAACCCGGGCTGCAGCTGCGGCGATCCGGCCGAGAAGTCGTGCGAGGTCGCGGCCGACTGCGGTCCCGACTTCTGCGCCGAGGGCGAGCTCGCTTACTGCATCGACAACACCTGCGTCTGCTCCGACGATATCCCGCCGGGCCGTATTGGACCGTACTCGGACGTCGCTGCGGGTAAGGACGGCTCGATCTGGGTCTCCGCGTACGCGCAGTCGCACGGCGACCTCGTCGTCACCCGCGCCGAGCCGGGCCGAATCCCGACCGAATCGTGGGAGTGGGTCGACGGCATCCCCGACGGTCCCGTCTCGATCCCCGACTCCAAGATCCGCGGCGGCATCGAGGCCTCGGGGGAAGACGTCGGCATGTACACGAGCATCGCGGTCGGCAACGACGGCTCGCCGATGGTCACCTACTTCGATCGCGACACGAGCTCGCTCAAGTTCGCGCAGAAGATCGGCGACGTCTGGCAGAAGCACACGATCTCGAAGGGCACCGGCAAGACGCTCGGCGAGCAGGGCGAGCTGATCGGCATGTACTCGTCGCTGTCGCTCCGCAGCGATGACGGCCGCCCCGGCGTTGCGTATCTCGTGCACGTGCGCGACGCCACGAACGGCGCGCGCGCCCAGGTTCGCTACGCGTCCGCGCAGACCACGACCCCGACCCAGGCGTCGGACTGGCAGTTCTGGATCGTCGACTCGGCTCCGCTGCCGGCGCCCGATCCGAACAACCCGAACATCTATCCGCTGCCCGAGGGTCTCGGTCTGTTCGTCGACTCCGGCCGGATGCCGAACCAGGCGCCCGTCGTCGTCTACTACGATCGCTCGAACGGTGACCTCAAGCTCGCGAAGTTCAACGTCGCGTCGGGTCAGTTCGGCGCGCCCGTGCGCCTCGACGGCGCGAGCATCGATGCAGGCTGGTCGCCGTCGGTCGCCGTCGACGCAGCGGGCGTGGTCCACGTCGCGTACGTCGGCTCGACGCAGGATGATCTCAAGTACACGACCGACGCGGTCGGCTCGATGCCGCAGATCGTCGACGACGGCTACCGCCTCGTCGGTCAGACCGTGGATGGTCTGCCCAAGCCGGAGTTCCACTTCGTCGGCGATGACGCGTCGCTCGTGCTCGCGAACGGCACGCTGCCGATGATCGCGTACCAGGACGCGACCACGCAGGAGCTCCTGCTCGCGACCCAGCAGAGCGATGGCCGCTGGACGCACATCACGGTCGCCGGTGGCGGCGATCCGTGGCCGGGTGGCTATGGCTTCTTCGCTTCGGGCAGCGTGCGCCCGACCGAGCTCGTGATGTCGACGTGGGTCATCAACCAGCCGAGCTCCGGTCCGTTCGACAACAACTGGGTCGAGGTGTTCACGCGCCCGACCGTCATTCAATAAGTCCGCGCCGCATCTGCTCGGAAGGCCCTGCAAGGGGCCTTTCGCCGTTTCGGGAAGAGCGGGTTTGTAGAAATTTGCGAACCGCCGTATGCGCGTCTTACGATCTTTTCCGAAGAGGGACGGTCGTCGACCTTCGCCCGTTATCACAGCAATCGAACACTGCTCTGGTTGAGCGCACCGGAAGACCCGGTGTCCTCGTTTCACTTAGGATGGCCCACATGATTCGCTCTCGCTCGTTGTTGCTCCTCGCCCTGGCAGTCGCAGTGCCCGCTCTCGCGGTGCCGAAGGACGCGTCCGCCGAAACCAAGAAGCAAAAGAAGGCTCGAGAAAAGAAAGAGAAGGAGGAGGCGGAGGC